>NZ_JADYWM010000052.1:0-540 GCF_015864815.1 Pseudoalteromonas sp. NZS100 | reverse complement strand
TCATTTGACTTAATCTATCAACTTAAAAAATCCTTCAACTATTTCTCGTCCTTGGAAAATTCTTTTTGCAAGAATCAACTGCTTCTTTCATTCTTCCTCACTACGAGGTCGTGAAAACAAGACAACAATTGGTACCTCTAAGCCCTACACTGGGGCAATGAAAGGCACCATGCATAAACCTCAAGCGAACCTAGGGGCAGATTAGAAGTTCTCACCCAATAGGTTCCCAGCTACAAGGTCATGACGAAAGACAACGATTGGTACCTCAAAGCCTTACACTGGGGCAATGAGGGGCACCGTGCATGAGCCTCAAGTGAACATAGGGGCAGATCAAAAGTTCTCACCCGTCGATGTTTTTAAACAAAAAAAGGGGGGACAAACCCTAGGATTTCAATGGATTGATTAAACATCAAACGACTCCATTGCCGTCACTCCAAAATGGTCAAGTGACTAAATCAAACAGAACATACACTCTGAGGGAGTTCCTAGAGAGATTTGCAAAACATAGGATAATGTTGCATGAATTATCACCTCTTTCAA
>NZ_JADYWM010000051.1:0-1266 GCF_015864815.1 Pseudoalteromonas sp. NZS100 | reverse complement strand
TGTAGTGGTCAACTAATTTTGGCCACAGTTTTAGAATCTTGATATCTAATCTCAGATTCATTCGGCGCTAAACCAGCATTATAATGATGTGGTCTAACATTATTGTAATATCCGTTGATATAATCACTCACACTATATTTAGCGTCTCTAAAGTTTTCATATCCAACTTTTGGCATCCATTCCGTTTTAAAGCTTCTAAAAAATCGTTCCATTGGCGCATTATCCCAACAATTTCCGCGCCTGCTCATACTTTGTTTGATTTTATAGCGCCATAAACGTTGGCGATATTTCAAACTTGTATAATGACTACCCTGGTCTGAATGAAACATCAGTCCTGACGGTTTTCCTCTGCTTTCATACGCGAGTTCAAGCGCTTTTAATGTTAAATTAGTATCTGGTGACAACGACATTGCCCAACCAACCACTTTGCGTGCAAATAAATCAATAACGACGGCTAAATAGGCCCAGCGATTGCCTGTCCAAATATACGTCACATCACCGCACCATACGGTATCTGGCTCAACAACATCAAACTGTCTATCGAGCAGGTTTGGGATTTCAAGATGCTCATTACCACCCCTTTTATATTGATGCTGTGGTACTTGGCAGCTCTCTAGTTTTAGTTTAACCATTAGCTTAGCGGCGCGATAACGGCTTAATTCAAAATCGTTATTCGTTGCGATTGCCGCGATCGTTCGCGCTCCAGCTGAACCACCGCTCATTGCATGTATGGCTTTGACTTCAGCTTCTAGCCTTATTTGCTCTGGTGTCGGCGTTGTATCCCGTATGGCCCAATATTTATAGCTGCTGCGATGCACATTAAATACGCTACACAACACGCTAATTGGGTAACGCTCTCTTTGATTTAACTTTTCAATTAACGAGAATTGTTCAGGGAGTCGGACATCAAGAGAGCGGTAGCCTTTTTTAATATATCCTTTTCTAATTCAATGCGTTGGATTTGTTTTTTAAGCTCACGAATTTCAATTTGTTCGGGTGTCATTGGTGATGCAGTGGGAGTCTGGCCATTCCGTTCTTGCTTTAATTGAGTTACCCACTTACTTACAGTTGATTTACCAACCCCCATAACCTTAGCTGCATCTTCTTGCGTATAGCCTTGATCAACTACAAGCTGAGCTGTCTCTAATTTTATTGCTGCAGAATACGTTGCGCGTTTTAATTTCGTCATTTTTTCACCCAAATTTGTATGCTTATTAGCATAACATTTCTTTCTTAATGGGTGGCCAAATTAACTATGCCACTACA
>NZ_JADYWM010000050.1:0-1426 GCF_015864815.1 Pseudoalteromonas sp. NZS100 | reverse complement strand
TAATGCCGATCAGTTAAGAAAATGACCGGTTGACCGATCCAAACGATCATGCAAAATCCGTAGTTAGGAAACTAACTACGGATTTTTTGTGAATATAGAACAAGCACTGCAAGCAACACTCGAAGAAAGCAGCCGATACCATACCTTTGAAAAATTATCAGAAATTCTTGACCCTGAAATCATTGAACAAGGTTTTCAACAAGCAGGGATTGCAACCGTTCGTAAGCGAAGATTACCGCTTGAAGCCGTTTTGTGGTCAGTTATTGGCATGGCATTGTTTCGAAAAGAATCAGTTTGGAATATCGCTAATAAGCTAGATATCATGTTACCTGGCAAGAACCAACTCGTTGCTCCAAGTGCGATGGTACAGGCGAGACAAAGGTTAGGTGATGATTCCGTTAAACACGTTTTCAATAAATCTGCTCAATCAATGTATAAGCAACAGTCATTCGAAACATGGAATGGTTTGAACCTATTAGCTGTTGACGGTGTTGTGTGGCGAACAGCCGACACGCCTGATAATCGTAAAGCCTCCTCTTCAGGTAGCAACCAATACGGTGATACAGCCTTTCCTCAAATACGCATGGTCTGTCATATGGAATTGACCAGCCATCAACTTCTCAGTAGCGAGTTTGATAACTATAAAACCAACGAGATGAAATTAGCTGAGCGTTTAATTGAACGTACACCAGATAATTCACTGACTATGTTTGATAAAGGATATTATTCTTTAGGCCTGTTAAACCGTTGGCATCAAACTGGGGAGATGAGGCACTGGCTGATACCAGCAAGGCCCGACTTACAGTATGAAATCATCTCCAGCGCGGGTAAAAATGACCATATCATTGAATTGAAAACCACAAAGCATGCACAAAAAAACTTTCCCGATGTTCCTGAAACAATTAAAGCGAGATTAATCAGCAAAACAATAAAGGGCAAAAGCTACCGTATATTAACCTCGATGACGGATAGATTGCGTTATCCAGGTAATGAAATTGTTGAATTATATTGTCATCGTTGGGAGATAGAACTTGGGTTTAGAGAAATCAAACAAACCATGCTTGATAGCGCATACCATTTAAGAAGTAAGCGTCCAGACATGGTGCGTCAGGAGCTATGGGCCGTGTTACTCGCCTATAATTTAATACGAAGAATAATGACGATGGCGGCGACAGTCACAGGGATATGGCCTAACCAGCTTAGTTTCTCTAGCAGTTCGATGGCTGTCATTCAGTATTTCTCGTCAGTATCTATAATGAGCCCAGGGAACATTCCAATACACTGGCAGCACTTACTCGATACACTGGTCTTATTTAAGCTTCCAGCTAGACGAGAGGATAGAAGATATCCCCGATGGGTTAAGCCAAAACCATCTAAGTATCCCCATAAAAAGAAAGATGCCAGTCAGCTTAACTGACTGGCATTA
>NZ_JADYWM010000049.1:0-1464 GCF_015864815.1 Pseudoalteromonas sp. NZS100 | reverse complement strand
CGGAGAGATGGCAGAGTGGTCGAATGCACCGGTCTTGAAAACCGGCATGGGTTTATAGCCCATCTAGGGTTCAAATCCCTATCTCTCCACCATTATTTAAAAAAACCGCCTTATAGGCGGTTTTTTGCTTTGTGGAGTTTAATTAATGACTAAAGCAACGAACCTATCAACCTCACAGCAATTAATAAAACATCTTTTATTATGGGTGGTATTTGGTTACTGCTATCAAAGTGCTATTAGCTTGTTGGCAAAAATGGCGGTCGACGCACAACCAGAATATCCATTAATTACCGCTTTTGCTTATGGTCTTGGTTTTAATATTTTGGCTGCCCATCTTATTACTAAATATGATAAACATTGGCCAGTAATTGGCTCTGCTTTTATTGGTTTAGTAGGCTTAGTTGCAGTGCCATTTTTATTGTCTGGTGAATCTGGATTATTAGCTATTCCTTTACTTGTTGGAATTTTATTCACTTTACCGCTTTGTAGTTATATTGTTGGCCTAATTAAGCTAAAACTCAGCAAAAACTAGCCCCAAACGGGGTTTATTTTGTGATAGCATATACGTGTCTTTTAACTAACAAAACGTGAAAAACACATTATGTCAGATAATTTTACTACAGATGCTGAAAAAGCAAGTTACGGTATTGGCTTACAAATGGGTGAGCAACTTAAGTCTAATCCTTTTGAAGGCTTAAACCTAAATTCAGTATTTGAAGGCATGAAAGATGCGTACGCTGGTAGCGCATTTCAAGTTGAGATCCCTGAGATTCAAGCTGCATTCGAAAAGATTAACGAAGAGATCCAAGCTCGTCGTGAAGAAGAATCTAAAGTACTTTCTGCCGAAGGTATTGCATTCTTAGAAGAAAACGCAAAACGTCCTGAAATCACAGTAACTGAGTCTGGTCTTCAATACGAAGTACTAGCGACTGGCGAAGGCGAAAAGCCAACAGCTGAGTCTACAGTACGTGTTGATTACCACGGTACACTAATTAACGGTACTGTGTTTGATAGCTCATACGAGCGCGGTCAACCAGCTGAATTTCCAGTTGGTGGCGTGATCAAAGGCTGGACTGAAGCATTACAAATGATGCCTGTAGGTACTAAATGGCGTATCTACGTTCCTCATGAGCTTGCTTATGGTGAACGTGGCGCAGGTGCTGCAATCGCACCTTTCTCAACGCTTGTATTTGATGTTGAACTACACGAAATCATTTCTTAATTTAAATAAACTTTAAAATTAAGAGTTTAAAAAGCCGTATTCAATCTGAATACGGCTTTTTTGTGTCTGTAATCTAAGTGTTTTATACCAATTCGATTAGGGTCTGTTGATCTTTCAAGGTTAAATTTGCAGCAGTCTGTTTGGTATTTAGGCAAGGCAGAGCCTATGTAGTGTGGTTATTCCCCATAAATGGGCGATAACGTAGCATTAATGCCAAACAGGCGCTGCCCAAAGGGTTCTTT
>NZ_JADYWM010000005.1:0-296230 GCF_015864815.1 Pseudoalteromonas sp. NZS100 | reverse complement strand
AATTTGTTCAATCTAGGGGCGATTAAATCGCGGCGCGAGGTTTGTAACCTAGTGGGCTAAGTAAAAACCGAGCAACATAGAGTTAATCGTCCCTAGGAAGAACCTATATTTTAATCTATGTAGTACACAGCATAGCTTGACGCTGTTACTTTAATCTCTCCAGCATGGTAGGCATCAGGTACATAGTTACTTGGTGCGCTATCAGCCATCATTACTTTTTCTGCACGCATGTACGGCTGCGACTGCACATTGAGTGGACTCAGTGATGCGCTGTATAATCCTTTTAAGTCAACGCCATAATCTTCACTAAACTCTTTTGCTGCGTCACGTGCGTCTTTAATTGCTAACTTTTGCGCTTTTTTATGCAGCTCGTTATAGTTACTTGCTAAAAATTGAGTTTGATTAATTTCGTTAATACCGTTGTTAACTAAGCTTTGTAGTAACTCTGGGTATTTATTTATATCACTGAGTTTTACTGTTAACGTACGAGAAACCTTAAAGCCTTTAAATTCTTGATTACCGGTAGTGCGGTTGTATTGGCTATCACGGTTTATTGAAATTTGCCCTGCGTTTATATCTCCCTCTTTAACACCAATTTCTTTTACGAGCTTAATTGCCTTGGCGATAGTTAAGTCGGTTTTATTTTTAGCAGCAATTAAGTCTTTATCAACTTCGGTAATACCTACACTAAGCTGTACGTAATCTGGCATTGTAGTAAGAGTAGCTTCGCCCTTAACATAAATATGAGGAGCATCGGGAGTCGCTGCCGCAAGTGCATCAAAGCTAAGTACGTTTAAAGCCAGTGCACTACCTAAAACAAGAGTCAGTGTTTTCATTAAGTCGATCCTTTAATTATGTAAAAGCAAGTAAACACCGTACGTGGTTAATTAAATATGAACAAGCACAAAAAAACAGGCAATTGCCTGTTTTTTGTTAAGCGTTGTAACTAATGCTATTACGCCATTTACTTTTAATTACTTATAAACCAAATTAAACACTACAACGTTTATAGTTACGGTATTTTGGTAACCAGTAATTTTTGTCGATTGCTGCCCATAATGCATCATCCGTAATCTCAAGAGCAACGCCCTCTTCGATTGCTTTTTTAGCGATGGCAAATGCAATACGTTTACTTAGCGTTTCAATTTCAGTCAAGGCTGGTAATAAACTACCTTTACCTGTGTTGGCACGCGGCGACGACTCTGCAAGCATTTCGCTAGACACACTTAACATTGCATCTGTAATGCGCGTCGCTTTAGCGGCAATAACACCTAAACCAATACCCGGGAAAATATAACTGTTGTTACATTGTGGGATTGGGAACATCTCGCCATTGTACTCAACAGGATCAAATGGGCTACCTGTGGCAACAAGTGCTTTACCGTCAGTCCACTTAATCACATCAGCAGGATGCGCTTCTACTTGCTTAGATGGATTACTTAATGGGAAAATAATTGGCTGTTCACAACCGGCATGCATAGCGCGTATTACTTGTTCTGTAAATAAGCCAGGTTGACCAGAAACACCAATCAAAATGTCAGGCTCAGCACAGTGCATAACATCAAGCAGTGATGCGTACTCGCCGCTGTATGTCCAATCACTTAAAGAGCCTTTAGGTTGTGCAAGTGCTTGTTGGAAATCGCGTAAGCCTTCCATACCCTCACTAAGCAAACCAAAACGGTCAACCATAAATACTTGGCTACGCGCTTGAGCTTCTGTAATACCTTCAAAAACCATTTGGCTAATAATTTGCTCAGCAATACCACAACCAGCAGAGCCTGCACCCACAAACACTACTTTTTGTTGGCTTAGGGTTGAATTTTTAACGCGACACGCAGCAAGTAAAGAACCGACTGTTACAGCCGCAGTACCTTGAATGTCATCGTTAAAACTACAAATTTCATTGCGGTAGCGCTTAAGTAATGGCATTGCATTTGGCTGTGCAAAATCTTCAAACTGAAGTAATACATTCGGCCAGCGACGTTTAACCGCTTTAATGAATAAATCTAAAAACTCATCGTATTCCTCTTGAGCAATACGCTTATGGCGTGCACCCATGTACATAGGATCGTTTAAAAGCTTTTCGTTATTAGTACCCACATCAAGCATTACAGGCAATGTGTATGCTGGGCTTATACCACCACACGCAGTGTAAAGTGACAATTTACCAATTGGAATACCCATGCCACCAATACCCTGATCGCCTAGGCCTAAAATACGCTCGCCATCGGTTACAACAATAACTTTTACTTTACCTTTGGTAGCGTTGCGTAAAATGTCGTCAATTTGGTAACGATCTTCATACGAAATAAATAAACCACGTGCACTGCGGTAAATGTCTGAGAATTTTTCACAAGCATCGCCCACTGTCGGTGTGTAAATGATTGGCATCATTTCTTCAAGGTGGTCACGTACTAAACGGTAGTAAAGTGTTTCGTTGTTATCTTGAATCGCACGTAAGTAAATATGCTTATTAAGGTTGTCGGTAAAGCTAGAATACTGCTGATAACAACGCTCAACTTGCTCTTCTATTGTTTCAAAGCGAGGAGGAAGTAAACCAGCAAGATTGAAATTTTCGCGTTCTTTTTTACTAAAGGCGCTGCCTTTATTTAATAGCGGTGTTTCAATTAGGCCAGGGCCAGAATGATGAATATATAAGTAGTTAGGATCAGTATTAGTTGTCATATTTCCAGGCTTTAACGGAGTCTTAAGTTATGATCTGTCATTATCAGTGTTAGAGGTTTAATTGCAACGACAATTAAGCTAGTCAGACCATTGAGAGAAAATACATGCGGGCTTCACTGCCCGCATGCATATTATACATAATTTAAAATTTGATAGTGGCGTTATTATCAGTTAAATCAGATAACGCAACACCTTCACGGCGCGGATCAGCGCCACCATATAAGGTATTATTTTTAACTTCAACTGCGTGTAAGCCTGAGTTTAAATCAATAATACGTACATTGTGGCCGCGTTTGGTAAGTGCAGGCGCAATGGCTTCTATGGCTGTGCCTTTTTCAAGGCTGGTGTAATCGTTACGATTTGTTGTACGCGGTAAGTTAATGGCGTCTTGCGCTGATAAATTCCAGTCAATAACACCCACAACAACTTGTGCAACGTAATCAATGATACGGCTACCACCAGGTGAGCCTACAATTAAGCGTAAGCTACCATCTTTATTAAATACCATTACCGGTGACATAGAGCTACGCGGGCGTTTTCCGGCCTCTACACGGTTTGCTACAAGCTTGCCATTTTTACGTGGCGATAACGAAAAGTCAGTTAATTGGTTATTTAAAATAAAGCCATTAACCATAACCGTAGAGCCAAACGCCATTTCAATTGAACTGGTCATCGAAACGGCATTACCTTTACTATCTACAATAGATACATGTGAGGTAGAAGGTAACTCGTATGAATCATCCATTGCATAACTTAAGTACCCTACAGGATTACCTGCTACCGCTTTTTGGTCTTTTTCGGTAATTAATTTAGCGCGTGAGGCAATATAATCTTTGTTTAAGAGCTCTTGTGTAGGTACTTGAGTAAAATCGGGATCACCCATGTACATATCGCGATCGGCAAATGCAATACGCGAAGCTTGGCTAAAGTAATGAATCGCCTTTTCGCCATTTGGCTTAAGTGCGCTCATATCTTTATGTTCAAGCAAGCCAAGCATTTGCAGTACTGCTACGCCGCCACTACTTGGTGGTGCCATAGAACACACGTTATAAGCACGGTATTGAATACATACCGCATCGCGTTCTTTACTTTTGTAATCTGCTAAATCTTGCACACTTAATTTACCAGGGGCAATTTTAGAGTGTTGAACAGCATTCACCATTTGTTTAGCGTTTTCGCCTTTGTAAAATGCATCAATGCCCTGCTTTGCAATGTCTTTGTACAAATCAGCAAGTGGTTGATTCTTTTTAACGCTACCCACTTCAATTAATTTACCATTAGGGTAAAAGTATTCGTTAATAATTGGCATGCTCAATACGCCTGGGTTTAACTGTCGGGCTAATAAGCCATGTAAACGCGGCGAAACTACAAAGCCTTGCTCTGCAAGTTCAATAGCAGGTTTAAAAAGCGCTTCCCACGGTAATGTACCGTATTGTTTATGTGCGCTTGCAAAGGCATGTAAAATACCGGGTACACCAACAGAGCGTCCACCTACTACGGCTTCAATCCATTTAACGGCTTTACCGTGTTTATCTAAAAACAGCGTTTCGTCTGCATTTGCAGGTGCGGTTTCGCGGCCATCAAAACTAGTCAATTTATTGTTAGCCTTGTTGTAATACATCATAAATGTACCACCGCCAATACCAGAGGATTGCGGTTCAACTAAGGTAAGCACTAGTTGAGTAGCAATCGCAGCATCTACGGCACTGCCGCCTTGGGCTAAAATTTGTTGACCGGCTTTTGAGGCATATGGATTTGCCGCAGCGACCATGTATTTATCACCTTGCACTACTTTTTTATGGATTAATCCGGTAGCAGCTTCAGGTTCGCGAGTTTCAATTTGAGTTGTTTGCTGTGCTAATGAAGGCAGTGATACTGCGCACAGTCCAATGGCAAATAATGAGTTAAGTTTAAAATGCATAAAAATACTAAAAACACTTAATTACGTAGTTGTATTTGGCATCTTAAAGTTAAACGGGCACAATATGCAAAAATTTTGACTAAAAAAATATAATAAAATGCTTAATTTACCTATTCAACCTCGTTATATATTACCGCCTATTATTTTGTTGCTTTTTAGTACCATTTTTGCTGCATTTGATTTAAATAGTTTACTTGAATTTAACCGAAGCCTAATTGATGATGGCGAACTGTGGCGAATCTTTTCTAGCCAATTTGTTCATGCTAACTGGGCTCATTTGGGACTAAATGCCAGTGGTGTTTTACTAATATGGTTACTACATGGCGAATACACATCCCCTACTCGCTACGCTTTTAATACAAGTGCGCTAGCACTGTGGTGTGGACTCGGTGTTTATTGGTTTTGCCCAAACATACATATTTACACCGGATTAAGTGCTCTACTGCATGGTGTAATTATTTGGGGCGCAGTTAAAGATATAACCGTAGGGCTTAAGTCGGGTTATTTATTATTTATAGGCGTATGGATTAAAATAGCGTTTGAGCAATTTAGCGGCCCTAATGCTGATATAGGAAAGCTTATTAACTCCACTGTGGCTATTGATGCACATTTAATTGGTGTAATTGGCGGGACTCTGCTTGCCATACCACTGGTTATAGAGCTCTTTAAAAAGAAAAAATAAAGTTAGATTTTGTTCAACCCAATAAAAACGCCGCATTAGTTAACTAAACCAATGCGGCGTTTTTGTTTTTATACTTTAAGAGTTAAAGATTAAAGCGTTTCTTTAAATAACTTATAAATACGGCGGTATTCGTCTAACCAGCTTGAAGGCTGTACAAAGCCATGCGGTTCTACAGGGAATATAGCTGTTTCAAAGTTTTGTTTTTCAAGCTCTATTAAGCGCTGTACTAAACGCACTGAGTCTTGAAAAAACACGTTATCGTCAACCATTGGGGCATTAATGAGTAAACGTTTGTTTAAGCCCTCAGCGTAATAAATTGGCGAGCTGCGCTCATACGCAATCGGGTCAACATCAGGATGGTTTAATATATTAGCAGTGTACCCCGTGTTGTAATGTGCCCAATCGGTAACTGGTCGTAGTGCCGCACCTGCCTGAAATAACTCAGGCGCGGTAAACAATGCCATAAAGGTCATAAAGCCGCCGTAAGAGCCACCATAAGTGCCGACTGCTTTGGTATCAACGTTGGCATTTTGCGCCATCCATTTAACGCCATCGGCTAAATCTTGTGTTTCAGGTGTGCCCATTTGACGATAAATCGCGGTACGCCAATCACGCCCGTAACCTTTAGATGCGCGGTAATCCATATCCATTACTATGTAACCTTCATCAGCGAGCAATGAATGAAACATAAATTCACGAAAATAAACCGAAAATCCCATATGTGAGTTTTGTAAGTAACCCGCGCCGTGGTTAAAAATAACTGCTTTGCGATTTTTACCTACTTCACCTTCTACGTAGTCAGCTGGGTAGTACACTTTTGCGTATATTGGTTGTTCGGTATGGCTCGATGGCACAGCAACAATTTTAGGTGCAGTTAGCTTTTTAGCTAAAAACTCATCCGACACTGTATGGGTTAAGCGCGTTGCTTTTGCATTGGCTTGTGCCTCAGCTACATAAAGCTCATTAGGCATCGTAATTGTAGAGTGCTTAAGGAGTAACTTGGTTTCATCTGGGCTTAACGTGTAATCGGTCATGCCGTTTAAGTCAGTAACTTGCTCACTCTTACCTGTTTGCGGGTTAACACGGTAAATTTCGTACAGACCTGGGTGTTCAACATTCGCTTTATAATAAATTGCGCTGTTGTCACTGGTAAGCGTTAAGTTAGAAACCTCAAATTGGCCTTGTGTTAGCGCGGTTGCACTACCATTAACTGGTTTTTTATAAAGCTGACTGTAACCCGACTCTTCCGATAGGTAATAAAGCGTGTTCGAGTTATGTAACCACCCAAAGTCGTTAAACGCATAAGCAATCCATGCATCGTCATGTAGGCGATGTTGCGACACAAGTTTGTTGTTTTCAAAATCAACAGTAGCAAGCCAGCGGTCTTTGTTATCCCATGCTTCGAGCATGATAGCCACTTGCGAGCCGTCATCGTTCCATACTATTGGGCTTTGCTCAAAACCCCAGTCCATAATAAGGTTAATGCCACGAGGCGCCTTTTTAGACTTATATGTTTTACCATCACGTGCATAATTTTCTTTTTTAACTGCGGCTAAAACATCTTCGTCAAAGCCCGGTAAAGTATTAAAGCTAAGTGATGTTTGCTCTTTGTTAGTTAAATTGATGTAGACAAGCTTTGAGGTTTCTTCTTTAGCGTCAGCTACACGGCGGCGTGCTTTTTTAGGCTCAATGGTTGCATCATTAGTGATGTAATTTGGCATGATATCGCCATCACCGCGCCAATCTGTTTGCTTTTGTACAACGACTAATAACGCATCACCATTTGGCGAAAGCTGTGCTTCTGCAACTTTATTACCGTCACCTAAGTAGTAAGCCGTATTAGCAATTGAATCGTTTTGTTCATTAATTTGCTCACTGCGCGCTTGCTTATCTTTTTTATTTTTTTGTTGAAGCGCCACAAATTTAATCAATTTATGCTGTTCTTTAGCAATATACGTGCTTGGCTCTTCAATTCCTTTTGGCTCATCAGTAAGTTTTAAGTTAGCAAGCTCGCTCGTTAAGCCTGTTTTTAAATCAACTTTAAAAAACACATTGCCTTGGCGGTAAACTAAATCGCCATTATTTAAAAATTGTGGTTTAGACTCGTTTGCTGATGTAGCTGTAATTTGCTTAAGTTCACCGGTTTTTAGGTTTTTAACAAACACATTGCCTTTAAATGTGTAAGCCGCCATTGTTTTATTTTTAGAATAAACGGCTTTATTAGAACCCACAGTATGAAGTTTATTAAGAGCTACCTGCTCTGCTGTTTGGCTAGTAACAGATTGGCTAAATAAATTGCGTAGTGTATTACCTTGCTCTTTTTGAGCATAAATAATAGTAGCCGAATCGCTAGCCCAATAAGCGCTCTCTGGCTGATTGCCCATCCAATCAGGATCGGCCATTGCTTGTTCTAGCGTTATTTTTTGTGAGCCGATATCTGCTGGCGTGTTCACAACCGCAGCAACCTTACTTGCTGGTAAAGCACTTTGCTGTGTTGAAGAGGTGTTAGCGGTAGCGCTACAGCCTGCAAGCATAACACTTGAGGCAACAGCTAAGGCCACTAACGTTTTAGATGAAGAAAAATTAAAAATCATAGTGCTTCTATACGGTTATTATAATTAAGCCGTATTTAAGCAGAAGCACTTAAGTTATTGCAATTTTTTAAGATAAATAGCCATTAAACAGGGTAAAGCTCTGTTTACTAGCGCTTCTCTTGTTAACAGGCGTTATTCAATTACCAAATCAAGCCAAACCATGCGGTGATCGCTCGATGCGTTTCTATCTTTAATTAAACGATATTCACTACTCGTTTTAGTAGGCCAAAACACACCACCGTCCTTAATTTTTAAACCATAGTTTGACGGTAAAACGTAATCAACACGGGCTTGCCAATTAGCACTGTAATTTTGTGCATAAGGCACATCATACTGCTCTTTAGCACCTTCGCTTTTTGGAACAAAGCTTGCGTTGATAAGTGGGTTTTTAAGTAATTGGTCGGTGGTATTTGTACGGGCTTTGTCCCCTTCAGGGGCTGCATTTAAATCGCCTAAAATAACAAAACGAGAGTGAGCTTTTAAACCGCCCTTTTCGCCTTTATCGTCATAAATATACTTAGCATTTGAAACGTAATCGGCAATTAACTTTACTTCATCGTGGTTACGCTTGCCGTTTCTATCCTCTTCACCGTCAAATACAGGCGGTGTTGGGTGAGATGCAATAACATGAATTGTTTTATCATTTACGCTAATAGGTAAATCCCAAAACGATTTAGAACTGAGCCTAAGTGTTTGCCATTCTTGTGCGTTATACCAGTTTTCACCTGTTTTAGGCATCACAGGCATTTGTGCATTTGGCATGTCTTTATATTTAAAGGTTTGAAGGGTTCTTACTTTATCAAAATCGATTGGGTATTTTGACAAAATAGCCATACCATAATGCCCTTCAAAAAAGCCAAAGCCTTGTGCATCGCCCATCACGCCATTTTTATTGCCATCGTTATCTAAATCAAACTCGGTAGCTAGGCCTGTATTTACTGGTGCAATATAAGAGTAAGGGTAGTTAATAGCGGCTTGTTTTTGCTGACTTACGTTTAAATAATACTGATTAAAGTATTCAATGCCTTGCTCTTTTGGGATGTAATCAAATTCGTTAAGTAAAATAATATCAGGGCGAACACGCTGAATAATTTCCGCTATGTTCTTAATTTGCTGGTGGTTAGCTTTAAGTGCATTAACTAAAGCATCACTTTTAACTTGCTCACCTTTAGGCGTGTGATTAGTTGCATCCATACTTACATTAAAAGTTGCAACACGAATAGATTCCGATGCAAATGTATTTAAGCTAAATAATGCAGTAATGGCTAGCACGCCAGATATTGTTTTTAGTTTCATTGTTTTACTTCACAAATTTAAAATTAGACTTTAACAGTATTACATATTCAAAGCCCATTTTTATGACAAAAAAATACCGGCTTAAGCCGGTATTTATATAAAGGTATGATAACTATTCGCTGAGCACTAAATTGGCAGCTGCTTTTAAAATACCGGGATAATCTTGCTCTGGTAGGTACTCTGTAAGTTCACCAAGTTTGTCTGCTAGTTCGCTCATATTAGCAGCCGATACGTTTATATGGCCCATTTTACGACCTGGCTTAGCTGTTTTACCGTACCAATGGCTCGTTACATCAACCGTTTTTAATACTTCACTTGGAATACTTGGTTGGCCTAATACGTTTATCATCGCGGTAATGTGTTTAAGCTCTGTATTACCAAGCGGTAAGCCTGCAACAGCGCGCATGTGGTTTTCAAACTGCGAGCAATGGCAACCTTGTTGCGTCCAATGGCCTGAGTTATGTACGCGCGGTGCAATTTCGTTAACGAGTAACGTGCCATGTACATCAAAAAACTCAATAGCTAACACGCCAACGTAGTTAAGCTCATTTGCTATTTTTGTAAATGCATCGTTTGCTTGAGCTTCAACACTTTGATTATTTTTACCGGCAATAGAAAGCGTTAATACACCATTTGTGTGCTCGTTTTCTGTTAGCGGATAAATAGCAACGTTACCGTGTTTATCGCGCGCACCAATAATAGATACTTCACGATCAAACGGGATCATTTTTTCAGCAATAATCGTATGTGGCGCAAGTTCGGTGCCTGATGCAATAAAATCAGCCATTTGTGACCAAATTTCGTCTATTTGATCATCCGATTTTAAACGCCATTGGCCTTTTCCGTCGTAACCCGCTTGGCATGTTTTAATTACAAGTGGTTTACCTAGAGTTTTAACGGCAAGTTCTAAATGCGCTTTTTCAGTAATTAATTGGTACGGCGCACAAGTTACGTTTGTTTTATCAAGCAATGTCTTTTCAAGCGAGCGATCGCCACCGGTTTTAATAGCGGCTTTTTCTGGGTAAAACTTATTACTGTTACAGCAAAGGGTTAGAACATCATCAGGAATGTGCTCAAACTCGGCAGTAATGGCATCAGCGTTTGATATTGCTTGCTCAAGCGACGTGTTATAAATGTCACCGGTTAGCGGGTGCATAATTTGTTTACTGCCTACATCGTACGCAACAACGTTTAAATTAAGCGGCGCGCCTGCAAGGCTCATCATGCGTGCAAGTTGCCCTGCACCTAATATTAAAATATTCATTATTACTCTGCGGGGTTTGGATTAGCTAATATAGTGTCGGTTTGCGCTTTACGAAAAGCTTCAATTTTTGCAAAAATTTCTGGATTTTGACATCCTAAAATTTGTGCAGCTAATAAACCCGCGTTTGCTGCGCCCGGCTCACCAATTGCAAGCGTACCTACTGCAACGCCTTTAGGCATTTGGCAAATAGATAAAAGTGAATCAACACCATTTAATGCTTTTGATTTTACAGGTACGCCAAGTACAGGAAGCGACGTAAAAGCAGCTGCCATACCAGGTAAATGCGCTGCGCCGCCAGCACCAGCAATAATAACTTTAATACCACGTTCTGCGGCTGAACTTGCGTAATCAGCAAGTAATTGAGGAGTGCGGTGTGCAGACACGACTTTGGTTTCGTACTTAATACCAAAATGCTCTAGCATAAGTGCTGCATGTTCCATGGTTGGCCAATCTGATTTAGAACCCATAATAATGCCAACAGTCATAAATACTCCTCAGTAATGTATTTTAAAAATAGCGGACTTATGTCCGGTTTTAGGCGGGTATTATACCCAAACCAAGTTTAATTGCGACTCACAAAAACAAAAAAAGCCATGTTTAAACATGGCTTTTTAGAGTTAACAGGTAAATAGCTAATTAAGCTTCTTTACTCGCTAGGTATTCTGCGTAGTTGCCTCTAAAGTCGATAACTTTACCGTCTTTAATTTCCCAAATACGGGTCGCAACCGACGATACAAACTGACGGTCGTGGGAAACAAACATCAATGTACCCTCGTAAGCTTCAAGGGCTAAGTTAAGCGCTTCAATTGATTCCATATCCATGTGGTTAGTTGGCTCATCCATTAACAATATGTTTGGCTTATGCATCATAATTTTACCAAACAACATGCGGCCTTGCTCACCACCTGAAATTACTTTAACTGATTTTTTAATATCGTTTTGAGAGAATAACATACGGCCTAAGAAGCTACGAACCACTTGCTCGTCGTCGCCTTCTTGTTGCCATTGCTCCATCCACTGAAACAAGTTCATGTCGGTTGCAAACTCATCAGCGTGATCTTGCGCGTAGTAACCAATATTCGCATTTTCCGAGAACTTAAACTCACCAGCTTTAGGGGCTAAGCGCCCTGCTAATGTATTAAGTAATGTTGTTTTACCAACACCATTTTCACCAATAATAGCAATACGTTCGCCAACTTCTACTAAACCTTCAAGTCCAGAAAACAACGTATTGTCGTCAAAACCTTGTGTTAAGTTTGTCATTTCAAGTGCGTTTCTGAATAACTGCTTTTCTTGATCAAAACGGATAAACGGCGTTTGGCGTGAAGATGCTTTAACTTCGTCTAATTGGATTTTGTCGATACGTTTAGCACGCGATGTTGCTTGCTTAGCTTTAGATGCGTTAGCAGAGAAACGAGATACAAACTGTTGAAGTTCAGCAATTTGGTTTTTCTTTTTCGCGTTTTCGTTAAGTAATTGCTCACGTGCTTGCGTTGCTGCAAACATGTATTCGTCATAATTACCTGGGTAAATACGAAGCTCGCCGTAGTCAATGTCGGCCATGTGTGTACACACAGAGTTTAAAAAGTGACGGTCATGCGAGATGATTATCATGGTACAGTCGCGCTGATTTAACACGTCTTCTAACCACTTGATGGTGTAAATATCCAAGTTATTAGTAGGCTCATCAAGTAGCATAATGTCTGGGTCTGAAAATAATACCTGTGCAAGTAGTACGCGCAGCTTAAAACCCGGTGCAATTTCTGACATTGGGCCAAAGTGTTGGTCAGTGCCAATACCTACACCTAATAAAAGCTCACCTGCTTTAGATTCAGCAGAGTAACCATCCATTTCAGCAAATTCAGTTTCAAGATCGGCTACTTTCATACCGTCTTCTTCACTCATTTCAGGTAAAGAGTAAATACGGTCACGTTCTTGTTTGATTTCCCACAGCTCTTTGTGGCCCATAATCACGGTATCGATTACTGAGTATTCTTCGTAGGCAAACTGATCTTGATTAAGTTTAGCAACGCGTTCGTTAGGATCAGTACTTACATTACCTGAAGACGCTTCAAGCTCACCACTTAAAATTTTCATAAATGTTGATTTACCACAACCATTTGCACCGATTAAACCGTAACGGTTACCATCGCCGAATTTTGCTGAGATATTTTCAAATAATGGTTTAGCACCAAATTGCATGGTGACATTAGCTGTACTAATAATAGCGCTACCCTCCAAAGGAGTAATGATGTATTTAAATTGCGCGCAGTTTAAACCAAAATGGCCTGTTTTTCTATGAAAGTTTAAAGGCAAACCACTTCGTTTTAGCCATTTATTATGGCTATGTAGTTAGTAGTAAAAATAACGGATTAGATTTAATGGTTTCGTTAATTTTTATTCAACTTATTCTAATTAAAATCCATAAAGTATGTTTTACATACAGGCATAAGAGATTAGAAATTACGATACAAATTAGAGTAAAAACACTTTTAACGTGTTTGTGTGTCTACTTAACTCATTTTTGTTCACCCTATAATAATAAAAAGTTATATTTATGAAAATAAAGTACTTTTAGAGCTTTTACACTAGTTACTACTTTTTAACCAAGATGAAAATAATTCAAATTACAATTTTTACACATCGCTAATTCCTCACCCTATTTACCTATCAAATCATTAAAAACATAAACTTTTGCAACACCTGAAAAACAAAATTAACCTTTAGTGAATATCCGTTAAGTTTAACGATTAATTTTATTGAGTATTTTTCACTTTTGAGCCGTTTATTGCTTTGTTAGTCTTCGAATCTGAATTTTTACCTACGTAAAAAATTGACCAATTTACACAGGGCAACACACAAGATGAGCAAAAAATTAGCGACGCTTATTAGCGCAAGTATTGTATTCGCACCCGCTGTTTCGGCAGTAGAATTATACAAAGATGACAAAAATACTGTTGAAGTTGGTGGATATCTTGATGTGCGTGTTATTAATACACAAAACGAAACCGAAGTTGTTAACGGTACTTCGCGCATTAACTTTGGATTTACCCGAAAGCTTAAGAAAGACTGGACCGCACTCGCACTCGTAGAATGGGGTGTAAACCCTGTTGGCAGCAGCGATATTATTTATAACAATCGTTTTGAGTCTATCCAGGATGAGTTTTTATACAACCGTTTAGGTTACGCAGGGCTTTCGCACGAAAAATATGGCCAACTTACCATTGGTAAACAATGGGGTGCATGGTACGACGTAGTTTACGGCACAAATAATAGCTTTGTATGGGATGGTAATGCGGCTGGTGTTTACACCTATAACAAAGACGATGGCGCTGTTAATGGCACTGGCCGTGGAGATAAATTAGTGCAGTACCGCAATAGCTATAATGATTTTAGTTTTGCAGTACAAGCGCAGCTTAAAAACAGCGAATTTTATACCTGTGACGTAACCGACATTTCAGAAGAAGAATGTGAAGCACTTTGGAACTCTGGCGATAGTGCAGCCCAAGAAGTTGAATTTAATTACACATTTGGTGCGTCTGTAACTTATACCCCAACTGACATGCTAACACTTACAGCAGGTGTTAACCGTGGTGAGTTTGATTTAACGTTTGGCGATGGTTCTACTCGCAATGTTGAAGATTTAATTTATGGTGCAGGTATTATGTGGGGCAACATTGATGAGCCCGGCCTATACGTTGCAGCCAACGTAAATAAAAACAAAAACCACGACACAGATAACATTGGTCGCTTAATTAAAGACGCAATCGGTGTAGAAACATTTGCATCTTACCGCTTTGATAACGATTTTCGCCCTTTTATTGCCTACAACGTGTTTGATGCCGGTGATGATTACGTAATTCAGCCAAACTTTAACGCCGACCCAGACGATATATTTAAGCGTCAGTTTGCTGTTATTGGCCTTCACTACTTAATTGACGAAGACACTATTGCCTACGTAGAAGCGCGTAAAGACTTTAGCGACTTTGAAAGCGATAACGACGATCAACAAGCACAAATGGAACAGTCGGAAGATGACGGTATAGCATTTGGTTTTAGATATAAGTTTTAAATATAAGTTTATAAAACGACTACAACTTCCCTAAGCACAACCCTTTTAGCCCTTTTAACTTTTTTAACTGGGCTTTTTTTTATTCCGCCATACTTTTTTCAATACTCAATTTTGCATTTAAGGCTATTTCAAAAAAGGCATTAACAGCCGCATTGGTATCTGCTTTTTTAATTTGTAATAGCACCATTCACGATGCCCCTATTTTTAACGTTTACCGTTTTGCTGCTCATTACAATGAGCGGGGAAAACTTTAATTAAGCACTCATATTCCACACTCGGCATTTATATTTTTAGTGGATGTAGTTATCGCAGGCTTTATTATTTTGATTACCTCTTTGATTACTTTTTTCTAATTTGACTCTATTGCTAAGCTTAGCATTATAATAACACTTAGTATGATGTGTTCTTTTACTGTAAAGCCACCAGCCAACTTATATTAACTGCATTAAGAGTATAAAAAGATGCTGAAACTATATTGAAATTGCAAAGTACTTACACTGCTTATTGCTGATCACAAAGGCGAAAGGCTGATTAAAAGCAGTAACAAATAGATGTGTATATGCTTCATGGGTACTGACGGTATTCTAATTTAATAGTTGTGTACTGTATATAAAAACAGTACATGTAATTGCTGTGCAAAAGTAATTTAAACCTACCTTTTTTTGTAAGTCGTTAATAATATTGAACTAAGTGAATTGTTATAAAGCTGATTAGTTATCATAAATAGATAAAACAACGACAACTGTATATGTATACAGTTGTCGCTTAAACCTATCTAACCTACTTTTTATTAAACGTACTATAACCAGCTAATGCCTTAGCCACACTAATTGATGGATTATCTGAATGCTCAGCACCTTTGTTTATAGCACTTTGCCACACAAGGTTATTGTTAGGGTTGGCTGTTAAAACGGTCTCTAAATTACTAAACGCTTTTAACATTAACGGATGCTCTGCCCCACCCACCGAAAGATATAAATAAGTAGACGATTTAACTTTGTTATCTTGAGCACTTAAAAACGCTTCTAAATTATTAACTACGGTCATATCGTCATACCAAGCCGCTGGGCTAAAAGCAAAATAGCCATTAAACAATTCAGGCTTTGTATGCAGTGTATAAAGCACAAAGCTACCACCTGCCGAAAAACCACTTAATACACGGTTATTACTAAGCTTATATTTTGCTGATAAATAAGGGAGTAACTCAGTTTCAATAAACGCTAAAAACTTGTCGGCTTCACCATTTGGTTCAATAAGTGTTTCATGCTCTGGACGCGCTTGTGTATTTACATCTTGGCGAGCATAAGGGGGCACTAAATCGCGATTACGTGTATCTGTAAAAAACAAATTAGGAATAGACACCAATATAGCCTTATCCCCTTTTTCGCTCTTAGCTTGTTTTGTAAGTGCTTTATCCCATGTATCTAAATTAAAGTTACCATCGGTTTTAATAATTAACGGATACGCTTTTTTAGGATTGTAATTAGCGGGCAATCTTATAAACACTTTGCGCGACTCATTAAGCACGCTTGAGTTAATTGTTACATCTGTATAGGCCGATACATAATGGTTATAATAACGTATAGCTAAAATACCAATAGCAAAAATGACTACGGCTAAACTTAAATTAATAATATAGTGTTTTGTTATTTTTATTGCCATACGGCATTCCTTTCAATGTTTAGGAGTTATTTAATCGAGCTTAACCCATTGCTTTATTTCCAGCGCGGTCATAATAAGCTCAACCGAAAACGCGGCTAAAATCATCCCCATCACACGCGTTAAAATAGACGCGCGCCAGTACCAATTAGCTTAATAATTTTACCCGAAAGCAGCAACAGTATTAAGGTAATACCCAACACACCAAGTGTAACAAGCGCTGTGCCTATTTGAGTAGTAATTGGGTGTATGTGGTTATCGGTAAGTAGTATTACCGCCAAAATAGCGCCAGGAGTCGCCGTTGCAGGTATAGCAAGCGGAAACACGGCTATATCGTGATCGGGGTCTTGTTTGGCTTTGTTAGAATCGTTTCCAAAAATCATTTGCAGGCCAAACAAAAACAATATAATTCCGCCCCCTAACTGAAACGACACCAACCTAATTCCCATCGCATTAAGTATTAGTTGCCCTATTAAAATAGAACCCAATAATACGCCCCCGGCATAAAGTACCGTTTTAAATGCAGTTTTACGGCGTTGTTGATCAGTTAAATGAGAAGTAAGCGCAGCAAACAGCGCCATAGTGCCTATTGGGTCAATGGTCGCCCAAATTACAAGCGCATCTTGAGAGAGTTTTTCTAGCATATAAAATCCTTGTTAAGCGTAAATGTTTAATAAAACACGGGTAACAAATTCATTTGCTTACGCTTAACTATAATAGAAAGCCGCTATTTTTTGTATTTTATTTACTGAGCTTTAAGGATTGAGGATTGAAAAAAGGTAAGCACTTATAATTGCCGTCTTGAGTTAAAGTGATTTATGCCAAATAGAATTTTCTCTTAAACTAAAGCCCAGTTTCATAAGTAAATTATGGGAACGTGCATTATGTGCACTCACCTCAGCAGACAAATGTTTAAGCGGAATATGCTTAACTAGAGTTTCAATAAAACCGGTCACCACTTCAAACATTACGCCCTTATCCCAAAAGTCAGGATGCAGCTCAAATCCTATAAACGCACTACTTTTACACGGGGTTAAATTATAAAGCCCACAAGTACCCATTAACTTTCCAGATATATTATGTTCAATTGCTACTCGAATTACTTCACCTTCGTAATATGCACTAATATCATCTTGTATTAATTGTTTAATTTGCGTTTTGCTAAGTGGTGTTTCGTAGTCGTTAAATTCTGACACGTGCGGGTGATTTAAAATATTAAATAAACACGCTGCGTGTTTGTGGGTAACTAAACGTAGCGTAACGCGCTCAAGCTTTGTGGTGTTAAACATTTTATTTAAGTGGTTAGTTAAATTAGCTCTTTATGGGCACGCATTATTAACTTACCATACCCCTTTAACAAGCATTATCTTTAAAGCAAAAAGAGTAAGAGAACGTAATGAGTGACGATTTTAAAGTAATACAACCCACTACCACAGTATATTGCCCAAAGCGCGGCGAAGGCTGGACCTTAACAGGCATTACTAATATTAACGAGTTTACCTCAGTAATGTTTGACGGCACACGCTATACGCTTCCAGCACGCGAAATAGTAGAAGAACTTCTTCCTAACCAATTAGCGCGTGAGCAAAATAGCTAACCAAACACATACACAGTAAAAAGGCTGCTATTTTGCAGCCTACTATCTAATTAACGAGTTAAAATGCATCGTCTTCGCTGTAAACATTAACGTTTAGCTCGTCATCATTTTCAAATACCACAAACGAAATAGGCTTACAGCATACTTGGCAGTCTTCTATGTATTGCTCATCAATATCTGCTGCATCAAGTAATACTTCTATACTTTCTCCACAATAAGGGCAGCTTATTGATGTTTCTGTTAACTGGTTCATTTATCACCTGCTAATTTATATCACGAATGTTGTCACTTTAATGAACACGTAAGCATAATTCAACACCCCATTAAATAACGCATACTTGGCTAACCCAATTAAACCATGCTACTAACTTAAATAGTGATCTTGTTACTAACCTTATCCCTATAAAACTTGTCAAAGCACAATATTTTTCACCATATATAAGTTGGCCAGCCCTCTACAATGAAATTGTATTAGCACTTAGCGGGTCTAACTTTATAAGTATTTATAAACTCACAGTACAGATGGATAATTTTATGAAAAAATCACTTACGCTTGCATTAACATCTGCCGTTATTTTGTTTAGTACATTTTCCCATGCAGCTAAAACCGAAAAAGCCGTTCTAGCTGGAGGTTGTTTTTGGTGTATGGAAAGTGACTTTGAAAAGCTAGAAGGTGTAACCGATGTAATATCGGGCTTTACTGGCGGTAAACTTAAAAACCCGACATACAATGGTAATCATAAAGGCCATTACGAGGCCGTAGAAATCACATACGATCCGGCCATAGTAAGCTATCAGGGCATACTTGATCATTACTGGGTAAATATTGATCCCTTTGATGCCAAAGGCCAATTTTGTGATAAAGGCCCTAGTTACTTAAGCGCTATATTTGTACAAAACGACGAACAACGTAAATTAGCTGAAAAAACAAAAGCAGCTGTTGTAGCCGAGTTCCCTAATCAAACTGTGGTTACACCTATACTAAACGCAAGCACCTTTTACCCTATAAAAGGGAGGGAAAGCTTTCACCAAGATTATTACAAAAACAATCCAATCCGATACAACACTTATCGTTGGCGTTGTGGTCGCGACAGCCGCCTAGAAGAAATTTGGGGCGACAGAGCAACCCATTAATCGCGTTAAATCAGGTATACCACAGTAAAATATTAAAAGGCTGGTTTAATTATCAGCTTTTTAATATTTTAGTTATTGCGAGATTCTTTAATAAATCGATATCTAAATTCAGATAAATAACCAACAATGCTAACAAGCAAAGCAGAATTAAAATCACCTCTCACAAGCTGTGTCCAAACATTTCCTTCTCCATTAAAGCTAATGTAAATAACCATAATAAAAGCAACAAACGCTGAAACTTGATACATCCAAGAATATTCACCAAAAAATTTCTGTGTCACACTTTTTTCTTTTAATTTATCTTCCACAATTAATCTCCATTTTATATTGCTATTAAATCCTAGCTATAACATAGGCAAAATAAGGAATTTATAATAAAGGTTTATTTATACACCGTCTATTTCATAAAGCCTTTGTTATTAAGCTAAATGCTTGAATAGCAAATAGGATACATGTCACTTCGCTTTAAGTGGACAGCACTGCTTGACTTAAGATACTCAGTTTTAGGATTGATTATCAATAAATAGTATATTCTGTTTCCTAAAGCAGGCTGTTTATCTACTAAATCAAATACAATAAATTGCACTCCTAAATTGATATAAACCAAATTCAATAACTGGAGTTACACAAAATGTTTGCCAACCAATTACAACTAGCGCGTGCTCTAGAGTTACCAACACGACAAGCCATGCTTTACCGTGAACAATCAGTACAACACTTTTGGAATAGCAACACCGACCTAATTACAAACGCGTGGAGCGAATGGGAAGCAACATCAATAGATAGCTCAACGTTTACGCTTGACGACACACTACTTGATAAAAACCTGCGTGAAGCAGTAAAACAAGCATGGGAAGATCCATCAAAAGAGCTAGCCGTAAAAGCGTTATTACACGAAGTAGCACCTGATGTGTTTCAATTTCAATTTTTTGATCCTGAACGCCTAGCAGTATTACGCGGATATTTAGAACAAGTATGGAATTCGCAAATCCCTATGCGCCCGCCATACGGCATAGTGTTAAATCGCCGTGGTGCCATGCTTGATAGCCGATCAGAAGGTTATTTAGCCGCGCCAAGCTTTCAAGCATTTTATAACGAAATACTAAACACTTATATGCGCCCTATTTCACGTATGCTGTTCCCGGAAGTTATGGGGTTTGATACACAAACATTTGGCTTTTCAATTTATTATGAGCCAAATACAGATTCGTCAATTCGCCCACATACCGACGCATCAGCTGTAACGCTTAACATTAACCTAAATTTACCAGGCGAAGAGTTTACAGGATCACAAGTGGACTTTTATCACCCGTACACAGGTGACATTAAATCACTTACCTTTAAGCCTGGTACTGCCATGTTACATCGAGGCAATATTGCACACGCAGCCAAGCCTATTACCAGTGGCGAGCGAACTAACTTTGTATTGTGGTTGTATGGGGAGCGCGGTCGATTACCAGCACAAGGTGCACCACGCATTCCTGTTGATGTTAAACAGCGCTGGAGCAACCCAAACAAACCAAATGATGGCTATGCACCATTTTAAGTAATCGCTTTTAAAGTTTTAAATACAAATGGCTGCCTAATTTAAGCAGCCTTATAAAAATAAAGCTCATCCAGTAACCAACACGTTTTAAATTTAGTAATATCAAAAAACCGCCCTATTCATAATCTATATTGTCGCCACTTATAACAATAGATAACACAAATTTTCCGCCTTGCTTTTCTTATGTCCCAGTACTTCGCTTAACAAAGTACAAAATTTAGAGGGATGGTATGTTTTTTTGTATTTAATTGATAAGCCACTGTAATGCTTAAGTTGGTAATTTAATAAACTGTGCTATCTTTTTACTATCTATATCATAAAAATAAGCGCTAACATGTTGTTCCGAGGTACAATTGCCATAGCTATATTGGTAATTTCCGCTGCTAATAAAAGCTATGCAGATGAAGTAGACGTGCAATTTAGCGGTTTTGCATCCTTAACACTCAGCTACACGGACGATTCAGATATTGGCTTTGCATCGAGTTATTCAAATGTCAACGAATCTGGTTTTTCAGCAACGCGAGATTCAATTTTAGGTGGGCAGGCTAATATATCATTGGCCAAAAATTGGGACTCTGTGTTTCAAGTAGTTATTCAAGATCATGCCTTTAAAAGCTTTGATAATTTTTTAGAGCTCGCCTTTGTGCGCTATCGCCCTACCCGTCATTGGGCTATTCGTGCAGGCAGGTTAAATAGTGACCTTTACTTACTATCGGAATACCCTTACGTAGGATATGCCTACTTATGGGTGCGCCCGCCTCATTCGCACTACTCGTTTGCAAACATTGCAGGAAATTTCGATGGTGTAGATGTTGAATACAGCAAAGCAATTAACGACGGTTTTTTACGTTTAAAACTTGCTTATGGTAGTACAACAGCCAAGCTACAAGCCTATAATGACGACTTTTTTATTGATTTTGATAACTTAACAACTTTTAGCGCAACCTACTCTTTAGATGCTTGGACTATGCGTTTTTCATTATCAAAGTCAGACTTTGGGGATTATAAGTTAACCTCCTTAGATGAGTATTTAGCCGCACTCAACGCAATACCACAAAGTATATGGCCGCAAGCGCAAAAAATATCAAACAAATTTAACACCAAAGGCAACAGTATAGAATACGCCGCATTTGGGCTTACTTACGATCACAACAATTGGCTAATCCAATCTGAGATGGGTATTTCAGAATCAGATTGGATAGTTGCTCCGTCAGTTCTTAGTGGCTACATTAGTGCAGGTTACCGTGTAGATAACGCAATATTTTATACAGGTTTTACAGCGGCTAAACACCGACATGACGTAATAAAAGTAAACGATCCTGCTTTTCCGCCAAGCACTCCCGAGCAATTTTCAGTGCCTATACAACAACTCGCAGTTGCCAGTCAGTCTGCTGTTAAAGTTACCAATGTTCACCAACACTCAATTAACGTAGGCGTAAAATGGCAACTGTCTGAGCGCATAGCATTAAAAGCCCAGTTAGACCGCTTTGATATAAAGCCTCAAGGCGCTGGCTTATGGAGTCTTAGCAACCCTTCAGATGTTGATGAGGGCCACAAAGTACATATACTTAGTCTAAATGCTAGTATGGTGTTTTAATGATGAGCCCTCGCAACTTGTTTATAACTGCATTGCTGCCCTTGTGCCTGCTTTTTATGAGCTTTTATGCTAAATCTACAGAGTTTGTAGTCGTGGTTAATAAAAGCAATGCGATTAACGCATTATCAAAACGAGAAATTATTGATATTTACATGGGCAGGTATTTAACTTTCCCTGATGGTGAGACATCAAAACCGCTTGATTTGCCCGCGCAATCAACATTAAAAAACGACTTTTACCTGCAGCTGGTCAACAAAAATGAGCAAAAAATTAATGCTTATTGGGCAAGGCTTTTATTTTCAGGGCGCGCAAAGCCACCCACTCCTTCAACATCGGTAGAAGACGCAATAAACAAAATAGCAGCATCACAATTTGCAATTGGCTACATTCCGCTATCGCAAGTTACAGATGAAGTAAAAGTGGTATACACATTTGATTAAAATTATTAGCCAAAAACTCTACATACGCGTCGCTATATCAATTGCGTTAGTTGCTATTGTTGTGTCTTTAGTCTCGTCTATGCTCTCTTATTACTCAGGCTTTAAAGAGAAAAAAAATACAAATTACTTACTCGTTCAACAGTTAGCGCAAACAATGGAAAAAACAGCCGCCATAGCAGCCTACCTAAACGACAGAGAATTAAGCCAAGAAATTATTAACGGCCTACTCAGTAATGACTTAGTGCAAGGCGCAAGCCTAGAAGGAGAAGTAAACCCTAAAGGAGAGATGGATTTATTTATAGCAAAAGGATCTACTAACAAAAAAAATGAAGCTGTTTTAATTAAATTAGTTCACCCTTTTATAGAAGACACTTTTATAGGTGTACTTGCCATATACCCTGATGATAACTTTATTGAACAACAAGCACAGTCAGCGCTTATAAAAGAATTTATCTTAATGCTGATTCAATCCATTGTTATCGCATTTTTTGTATCGCTGGTAGTTCAGCGCTGGCTTACACAGCCTATTCAAAACCTAACCGACAGCTTTGCTAAAATAAATCCAAGCGAGCCAGAAACCCTTAAAATGCTAACCTTCAAGCAAGGCAAGCGGGACGAAATAAGCCGTTTAACCCAAGGTATAAATGCCTTAATGCACGAGCTACATTTAACTATTAGTAATGAGCAAACACTGCGTAAAAAAACTCAAGAGCTAGAAGCTAAATTTAGACTTATTTTTGAACAAGCCAGCGCAGGTATTTGTTTACTCGATGACAAAAACATTATCACCACCTTTAACCCTGCATTTAAGCATTACTTTACCGTACCTGGTGAAGAAGAATTACCAACCTTGCATTTTCCTGAGTTACTTAGCAATGTAGACGAATTACAAAGCCTACTGGCAGATATTCGCTCTGCTAAAAACCCACCACAAACCACCTTAGATGTAGAGTGTAAAGTTGGCTATAAAACGGTATGGTTTCATTGTTTATTTGTAAGGTTAACAGACCAAAGAGATACCAAACGAAACCCCAAACAAGAGCAGCTAGTAGAAGTAATTTTACACGATGTAACCGAGCGCGCCGAACGCGAACAGCAAACCCGCTTTGAAGCCGATCACGACCCACTCACTGGCTTATTAAACCGACGCGCCGGTGAAAAACGCCTTAAAAAAGCACTACGTGAATGTATTAAACATAATGAACATTTAGTGCTTATGATGATTGATTTAGATAAGTTTAAACCCATTAACGACACCTACGGCCACGAAGCCGGCGACAAAGTGCTAATTGAAATAGCGCACAGATTTAAAACACTTTTTCACGAAAAAAACGACATGTGTATCCGCCTAGGCGGTGACGAATTTATTGTTGCGCAGCAAATTAAAACCTACGATAAAACGGCAACACAACAAAAAGCAATCGCCTTACTAAATGAGCTACAACAGCAGGTTAGTATTTCAAACACAAAAACATGCGCAGTGGGTGCAAGCATAGGAATTGCAATAGCCCCATATGATGGTAATGAACTACATCAATTAATGCACAACGGTGATAAAACTCTTTATCACGTAAAAGAAACAGGCCGAGGGAAAGTTGCCTTTTATGACGATATAAAAAATTAGATGGCGTGAATTAGTAACTACATAGTAAATGCTATAATGTTTTTATGGCTTTCAAATAGTCTTTATTATAAAAATAAGCCGCTAACCCAAAATAAGAAATAGCACCTAAATAAGCAATTGGAAAGTGTGAATATACATTGAGGTAAATAAGCAATAATATAAAAAACAGACTAATGCTAAAGCAAACCACTGCCAAAAGCCTGCCTAACCAACATATAGATTGGGCTGCAATATTTAAAACAAACAAGGTAATAGCACCAAGTATTACATACACTAAAGTGTTTAAATCTTCCCCATGCGCTAGACCATCTTCGGTATAGTACATCATGTAATGAGCAAGCGGAGTCAGTGCTAATAAAGCCCAGAAACCATAACTGCTCCAAGTTGATGAGACAAAATAGTCACTACCAATATTAGGCGCAGGAAACGATGCTTTATATCTATTTTGGTTCATGTGAATTCCAGTTAAGCCGTTTTATATAAGTTGATAGCTAGGCTTTTATTAAAAACACAAAAGGCCAATAGACAATAAAAACTATCTGTATTATTGATTTTTATCAAAAAAATTACAACATGATTGCACCACCAACCACAATACAGAATAAAAATTGTACTATTAGCAATTAA
The DNA here is from genome assembly GCF_015864815.1 of Pseudoalteromonas sp. NZS100. NCBI lineage: Bacteria > Pseudomonadati > Pseudomonadota > Gammaproteobacteria > Alteromonadales > Pseudoalteromonadaceae > Pseudoalteromonas > Pseudoalteromonas sp. NZS100. Next base: position 271,492 of record NZ_JADYWM010000005.1, on the reverse strand, counting down.
TCAAAGTAATAAAAAATCTAATTAAAAAGAATATTGAACAATAAACTTTTCAATTGATAGAATGCCCTACTTTTTCCCATAAAGAGATACAATGGCAAACTTCAATACTCACCTTAATACTGCCGTAATCATCACAGGCTTAGGCTCGGCCACTTTATTATCTGCAGGCCATATCGATTTAAAGGGCGCACTCTGGCTTTGGTTTTTAGGTTCTATTGGCGGCTTATTGCCAGATATAGATTCAGATAACTCAACATCACTCGATACTATTTTTAACTTATTTGCACTGAGCGCTGTATTACTGGTACTGCATTACATAACTACCGAGCTCATTATTGAAATTAGCTTTATCGAGTTAATTGTAGTGCCGTTATTGGTTTACGGATTTATGAAATACATTATTAGACCCATTTTTGAATGGATCACAGTACACAGAGGTAGTTGCCACTCTTTACTATTTATACTGTTATGCGCGCTATTAACAACTCAACTAACATGGAAACTGAATGACCAATCAACCACACAAGCTGCCGTTTTTGCCTGGTTAACGGGTGGATTTATTTTACTCGGCGGGTTGATTCATTTATTGCTGGATGAAATTTACAGTGTAGATTTAAGTAACGTCACAATTAAGCGCTCTTTTGGCACCGCTTTAAAAATAGCTGACTTCGATAATAAACTAATTACGCTAGCTTCAATTATTGCCATTGCAGGTTTGATCTATGTTGCCCCTCCCACAGAACAAACTATTACTGCGTTAAGTGATTGGTCTCAATTTACGTTTTTATCTTAACGCCATAAGTAATAAGCCGTTTAACCATATATTCAAAATGTGTGCCCTCTTGGTAATCAAATGTTGATTTACTGAGAGGGCATGAGGCACTGCGCTTTTAGAGTCATGCATAGCTAAACCAAAGCGCCTTTGCAAAGTTAGGTTTAATTAAAAGCAATAGCCTGAGCCTGTTTGTTATTAATTAATACTTTTATAGGTTTAAGTGAAATAATTTACTCGCTTTACCTGTCTTATACCTACAACGATAAACGCTATTTAATACAAATACTAAGCAGTTTGATACATTCAAATCCGCAACAGCTGTTGAAAGCGTCAAATATAAAATCAAAAGAGGTCCATAATGGAATTTACACATAAACGCACCACCCTAATTACAGCATCGTTATTGTTGGTATTGGCGATATCACAGGGTATTTATTCAGCCCTTTACAGTGCTGAAATTAGTTTTTCAAGGCAGGTTGCTTGGGGGCTAGAAGCGTTGGTATTTACTTTATTAGTTGCCTTTGCAGGCACAGCTATGGTGCAAGCAAAAAACGCTCAACTAGGCTGGTCGGCTATCGCGTTTAGTGCAGTACTTAACATAGTGCAGGTAAGTATTGGCCTTACGTTGTTTTCAACATTTGGTAAAGTTGCGGGCACAGTAGAAGGCGCACAACCTTTAATTGGTGGCGTGGTGTCTCTATCATTCATGATTTACTACGCAGCCAAGGTACTATTAGGGTTAGCAGCACTTGTATTTGGCCTGTCGTACTTAGCTAAAGGTGGCAAAGCCATTGGCGGCCTTACAGCACTAGCAGGCACAGTTGCAGTGCTTGCCAATGGCATTTTAATCACCTTTGGCCGCGATGGATTTCTTCCATCAGCTGTTGCTGGCGCTTCAGGCATGATTGCAACGTTACTTTTAGCAATCTGTTTAATAAGCCTTTACCGTAAAGCAGACTAAGGCTTAATGCCTTATGAGTAAGATATTCATTTGAAAAAAAGTATAAACATCGGCGGGTATTAGATTGCTAATTCGCCGATGTTTTGCGATTGATGTATAAGTTAGCTCACACCTAGTTTGTTCTCTTTCAGTAATCTAAAGACTAATTCACAAAGAGGCTATGAGGCGCTTCGCTTTTAGAGGCTATAAATAGCTTGAATCAACAGATTTAACCAATTCATATTTTGATGTGTGAAGTCAAGATTTGACCCCTTTAGCTTCCTTTAGCTTTGGACCCCTTTAGCTTTGATGTTTGAAATCAAGATTTGGCATCGATTATCTAAGCTAATAGCAATTAATAAATTATTTCAGCACTGCCCTTACCAAAAAACTTCTCATATTCTAATGCTGCATATGAGTCCATCATTCCTGAAATATGGTCTGTTACCAAACGCACTTTGCAGTCATTAATTGCTCTCAATTCAGGAGGGAGTAAAATATTATCTTTGTTGTATTTTTTATCAGTATAAACTTCAAAAAGGCCACGGATAATTTTTTCCCCTCTTCGTTCATATAGTTGTATATCTTTTTTGCGTAGTATTGCTTTAAAAAGTAACTTCTTTAAGCCCTCTGCGAGTTTTCCATATTGCTTATAACCTAGAATGCCATCAACCAACCCAATGTCAGAGCACAATGTATTGACAATTTTAGATGTCAGCTCTTTTTTCAAAACAATTGCATATTCTTCAGAGGTTCCTATGCTATCTGCATTCATAGCAACATTTTGAACCTCTTTTGCAATCTCAGCCATCTTTGGAAAAGCTGATTTATATTTTTCACTTATTTTAAATTCATGAACTATTTCACCTAAACTTATCATCCCAAAGCTAAGAGCATCTTCTAAATCATGTGCGGCATATGCGATTTCGTCTGACAAATCCATAATTTCAGCATCAATGCTTTTCTTTATTTTAATTTCATTCTTATCAAGTTCATTTTTTAAAAAATCATAGTCAGTGTCATAAAGAAATTTTTTCGGGTTTTCTTTTCTATTGTAAAAATATTTAGTAACGGCCATCAAGGTACGAATATTTAAATTTAATCCCGAGTAAACATGATGCTTTTTCTCGAGAAGTCGTAAAATTCGAAAAGCTTGAGCATTTCCTTCATACCCACCACAGCCTGAACTCAATTCATTCAAAACAACTTCACCATAGTGACCAAATGGTGGGTTACCTATATCATGAGCTAAAGCGGCAGCTTCTGTTACTACAGTATTCTTAAGGCCTAAGTCAAAAGCTATTGAGCGGGCGATCTGTGCAACTTCTAAACTATGTGTTAGTCGGTTTCTATTAAATTTATTCGCATCGACTCCGAGCAGTTGCATTTTCCCTTGTAATCGACGAAATGAAGAGGAGTATAAAATTCTTGCGTAATCTCGCATCAAACTATTGCGATTATCAGAACGTCCGTCATCATGTTGATGCATTCGATATTCTAATGGCGATAACATCAATTCCTGTTCAATAGCGTATTCAATTACTTCTTTATCGTACATAGTCTTCTCATATTAGTGAATAATGAAATTTGGCTCATAACGCTTTGCTAAGCGACTGAAAATGGCTTGCTACAATAGCGAGGAACGATCGCAGCAAGCTATTTTTTCCGTTTAATTAACTCGTTATACATAAATTACGAGTTTATACGAACGACTGTTTGATTAGTTATACGGTTATTAATTTTTTGTTTCCAAGCAAGCTGCTTTTCCGAAAGTTTACGCTTGTTTTTAGTGTCCATGAGAAATCGATATTCTGTTTCAAAGATATAACCTAACTTATAAGCATGGATTATTAGATCTTCATTTGCGTTAGCTGAATTGTCTTTGGCTATACGTTTAAGTCCTGCGAATAAGTTACCGGTGTCTATACCAATAAATTTATTAATACAAACGTTACCCACATAAGTTTTTCGCTTATTAATTTGATTTTCAATATAACAAAGCTCTTTTATGGCTTGACCACAAGGACAGTTATCCCAACTTTCGTTTATTTCAACCCCAACAAGTTTCCACTCATTTTTTGCATGGTAAAAATCAGTAGCACTAGATAACGCTAGGATATACTCTTTAAGCTTTTCAAAATTGTGTTCCATGCTCAGGACTCCTTCTTTTAAATATAACGAGACTGCAGAATAACTCAAATAGCCAAATTCAATTTAAAAAACGAGTTCCTGTAATTAGCTCTGAGCGTTTTTAAAGCATTAGGGTTGCATTATAGAAAACTATAAAACAGGCTGTTTTTCCTAATAAAGAGTAATTTTACAGCCTCAACACCTCCATAACTGCGTAGCTTTAATGCATCAAGCGGCTGAAAAGCACTTAGTTAATTGACTAGTTATGTGTTTACGCGATTATTTAGGCTGAATATGTTTAAACTTAAACTTGGTAACTATTACCAAAAACAAACCAACTATAAACAAAACAGCTCCCGGAGCTGCGTTAGCGATCACTGATTCATTACCAAAAACTTTCAAACTCCAGTCCATTTCACCCATTACACCCTTAATAAATAGGTAAATACCACCTAGCACGCAAACAAGACCAACGGCAAGGCCGATTATTGAGTAAATTAACTGGTATTTCGCAAGAGCTAATTGGGTAGCTTTATCTGTCTCTGGAGATACCATGCAATGCATCATTTCTCTCTCTCGATTTCTATTACTCATATATCCCTTAATTTTATTTTTAGTGATCACATAACAGCTTGTTGAACCCCACTTTGGGGGTTTCTAACACCCCAAAATGGCGGGTATTACGTTGTTCGATAATTACACCAAACAACTCGTTTATAATTAGACAATAACAATTGCCATTCAGTAGCCTTTATCATTTAACCCTATAACCCATTTTAATAATGTTATGGGACAAATTGCACAACACTGTATTTATATACAGCATACAGTAAAACCTATTTTAAACTTAACCTTTGACTAATCGATTTCTAAAATTACCACTCATTTTGAAACCTTGTATCCCTCTCACAAGGGTCACCATCTCTATCGCCATCCATTTTTGTATTTGGGCAGTTATTAATAAAAAATACAGCCTCTGCTCGGGAAGTCATTTGGCTACAGTGCTGCCTGCCATCACAGGTAAAATTTTGCGTGCTTTTTGGAATAACGCTTTTTGGAATAACGCTTTTTGGAATAACGAGTTTTGGGTATTTTTCATCAAAGGTGGCTAAATCGGCGTTAGTAATAACAGGTGTGTGGTTATTAAATTGCTCGTTACTTTGATAATGGTTGTATTTATTTACTGCGACAAAGCCAAGCACAGCGATAATGCTAATTGAAGCAACTTTGCCTAAAAAGCTACTGGCAAAATTAGATTTGGCAATGCGATGCGGCTGTTGATTGTGTTTTTGATAAGGGGCTTTAAGCTCTGCAACGCCTTCTATACGGCAGTTAACTGCTTTGGTTTTACCGTCGGGCTGCGTAGCTACTTCAAAATAAATGGTGTCGCCAACTTTTGGCTTGCGGCTCATGTGTTTGAGCGCTGATATGTGTATAAACGTGTCGTGTTCTAGGGTGTCTGATTTAATAAAACCAAAACCTTTGTCGGTTTTCCACGTCTTTAACAATCCTTTGTGCATGTATCCGCCTATTATGCTTAAGCTGCGTTTTACGCAAATTCCATTTAGTTAACACTTGTTATTATACGTTCCTAAATTAAAACCATGCAACCAAATATTCATATTGCGTTAATTTTTAGGCTTTATCTAATAAAATAAACTCAAAATAAACGTGCTAAAAACAACTAAGACTCAACTTATTTTATTTATAATTTGCGGCCAAATGTCCTTTAATTCACATCAACCATTACGCACTCACCTACCAACTTAACAGCTTGTTTACACTAGGTTTTGTCATTAGCTATTTCTATCTAAATTAACCGTTTTTAGTACGATTTTTCATTCGTTATTTACTTAATTTATCTATACAATCCACACCTTATTTTTACGCACGTATTTTAAGTGATTATCTCATGTTACTAACCGTTGTTTATATTATTGGTATTACCGCAGAAGCCATGACCGGCGCACTTAGCGCAGGACGAATGAAAATGGATTGGTTTGGCGTAGTGCTAGTAGCCAGCGCCACGGCAATTGGTGGTGGTAGCGTGCGAGACATATTACTAGGCAATTACCCGCTTACTTGGGTGCAACACCCAGAGTATTTATTAATTACCTGTATTGCCGGTATTGTCACTACGTGGCTTGCTAAATGGGTGGTTAAATTTAAAGGCATATTTATGCGCCTAGACGCCCTTGGTTTAGCAGCCTTTAGTATTATTGGCTGCCAAGTGGGGCTAAATATGGGGCTGCATTACGGTATTTGTGTAGTGGCTGCGGTTGTTACTGGCGTATTTGGTGGGTTACTGCGTGATTTAATATGTCGCCAAGCGCCGCTTGTATTACATAACGAGCTATACGCGAGTGTATCGTTACTTGTTGCCTGTTTATACTTAGCGCTACACCATTACAATATTGACGATAACATTAGCATTATTGTAAGCCTTGTTGCTGGCTACTTAATACGTATGGCATCAATACGCTTTAAATGGCGCTTACCTACCTTTAGTTTATTAGAGCAACACGCTAAATAAAAATAAACTTTAATACAAAATAAGGCAGGTAATATACCTGCCTTAGTTAATATAACTATTAGCGTATTAATTTAATGCCCGCTTACATCACTTAACGCGGTTTTTAACCCGCTGTTATTTTGCTTAAGTACACTAAAACTGCCATCAGTTTCTAGCACTACTGCGGCAACATCTTCTATGGCTAGTATACCAGCGCCACGAATAGCGGCGCGAATTTCTGACTTTGTTACGCGCTGCGATTTAAGTGCAGCCGTGCAGTATTCACCATCACTTAGTAATAACGTGGGTTTTGCTTTTATAAGCGCAGCAAATTTTGACGAGCGCACACTAAGCCACGTAATAATATATTGCAGCCCTATTAATACTACAAAGGCGAGTATGCCCTCAGCTAACGGAACACTTTTTGAAATAATAACAGACGCCAATATAGAGCCCAGCGCAATGGTGACTATAAAGTCGAACACGTTCCACTTTGAAAGCGTACGTTTACCCGATACACGCAGCCAAAACACCAGTGCAATATAACCCAGTACACCTATTGTAAGTACACGTAATAATCCCTGCATATCATCATAAAACATAGTGGTTCCTTGCTATTAAAGGTGGCAATTAGCTTTTGCTTATAACCCTACATGGCACTAAGTTAAATAACGATGAATAAAGTGCCTGCATTTACTTTGTTAGTTGTTTTACAAACTTAATTTTGCTTAGCTCTGTGCTTTGTTTATCAACGTAGCCACAAACGTGATAACCATTAGTGATTAGCATAGTTAGCATTTGAGGAAACCGGTTCATCGATTTAACGTGTATATTGGTAAAACCTTGTTCATAAGCCCACTTTTCTTGTTGGACAAGTAATTTTTTAGCAATACCTAATCTACGATAGTTAAAATGCACTCCACCAAGCCAACTATAAAATTGTGTATTAGATAGCTCATAGCCAATTTTAAAACCAACTAATGTATCTTCTTTATGTGCTACTAATATCAATGCTTTTTTGTTTTCTAAACGGTTACGTAAAGTGTCACTATCAATGGCTGTTAGTAGTTCAGGGATATATTCACTCACTGCGGTTACATCATCAATTGTGCCTGTGGTTATAGTTATAGCCATAAAATTCCTTGTTTTTATTATATGATTTGACCTAGACAGTTTAAATTTAAACTACGGTTGATTATGATGGTTTAAGCATTATATCTTTATTTTCGCTTTATCATTTTTGAAAGGATCACCATGTCTAACTATAACGAATCTCCAGAACAAGTTGAACAGGCCACTCAGGGCTTTGTTATGCAACAAACTATGTTACGTATTAAAGATCCAAAGCCGTCGCTTGAATTTTACCAAAATGTATTAGGTATGAAGCTGTTAGGTAAGTATGATTTTCCTGGTATGAAGTTTACGCTTTACTTTTTAGGCTACGAGCTAGAATTGCCACAAGGTGATGATAAAACTAAAGCAGAATGGGTGTTTCGTCGCCCTGCGCTAATTGAGCTTACCCATAACTGGGGCACTGAAAACGACGACAGCTTTGAGGGATACCACAGTGGTAACCAAGAACCTAAAGGCTTTGGCCATATTGGTATTAGCGTACCGGATGTTTACGAAGCCTGTGAGCGCTTTGCAAAATACGATGTTGAGTTTGTTAAAAAACCAGATGATGGCTCAATGAAAGGCTTAGCATTTATTAAAGACCCTGACGGCTACTGGATTGAAATACTATCTGCTGAGGGCATTACTGAGATTATTCTTTCTCAGTAATCACTGTTTATACTAGAAAACCAGCTTAGAGTTGGTTTTCTTAATTATTTTTACTCACTAATTTCACACTTTAAATAGCTTTAAATAACTACAACAAGTTATTTATAAGCCCAGGCATCGGTTATTGTTACTTGGCAATTGTTATAACTAGCCGCTTGTTTTTGCGCAATACCTCTTACTCTAAAGTTTGTTGAGTCATTAGGAAGTATAATTAGGTCTTCGTCGGTTATTGATAGCGTATCGACTAGTGCGTTTTGATCTGTTAAAAAATCGACCTTAAACTTTATATTTTTAAACGAAAAGTCCGACTCGTTTTTTACCTGCCCTATGCATGCAACATACAATGCATCGTTTTCATTTTTAGTATGAATTTGGCTAACATTAGCGATTAAGTTTTTTTGTGCTTGATCTTCGAGCCCTGCTACATAAATATTTTGATAAAAAATAAACCCAAAAATACCAACAATACTAAGTGCTAATGCACCAATAATAATGGGATTGTTTTCTAAGTTAGAATATTTGGCTTGAAGTGAGGTGCATTGTGGGCATTTTTTAGCCCGTGAATCTATAGCGCTAAAGCACATAATACATTCTTTAGTGTGTTGCACCTTTTCCATTACAATAAGCATCCTTGTTAAGTATTAAATGTTAAGTATTGCTGGCTTTAAAGTACTTTACTTTACTCGTACCTAGTAACCCCGTAAACACATATAGCTTAAAAAAGTAACTATTTTATAATGCAACATAACACACTGTATATAAATACAGTGCGTGCGATTTTAGCATTTTAACGTAAACATAAAAAAGCCAGCAGTTAAGCTGGCTTAGAATATTTACTAACTTACATAGTTACTTACGTAGTGCGTCTATTCGCGCATCAAGCGGTGGGTGCGATGAAAACAGCTCAGCAACACCTTTGCCACTTGCAATACCAAAGGCCATCATTGAGCCTTCTAATTGCGAAGGATGGTTTTGCTTTAATCGCTCAAGGGCTGAACGCATTTTATCAGCACCAACTAGTTTTGCTGCGCCGCTGTCGGCTGCAAATTCTCGTTTACGGCTGTAACTTGCAACCACTATGCTTGCTAGTACACCAAATAATATTTGGAATAACATATCGAATAAGAAGTATGTCCAGCTACTGCCGCCCTCTTCCTCATCGCTATTAATAAAGTTATCTACAATGCCTGCCAGTACTTTTGCGGCAAATATTACAAAGGTGTTTACCACGCCTTGTATTAGCGTAAGCGTTACCATGTCGCCGTTAGCCACGTGCGATACTTCGTGGGCAAGTACGGCTTCGGCCTGATCTTTGGTCATGTTGTGCATTAAGCCTGTGCTTACTGCCACTAACGAGTTGTTTTTACTTGGGCCCGTTGCAAACGCGTTCATTTCTGGGCTGTCGTAAATAGCCACTTCTGGCATTTTAATACCTGCTTTTTGTGCTTGCGCAGATACCGTTTGTACAAGCCAATGTTCGGTTTCGTTTCGAGGCTGCGTAATCACATGCGCACCTGTTGATTTTTTAGCGATCCATTTCGACATAAATAACGAAATAAACGATCCACCAAAACCAAATACTGTGGCTATAAGTAAAATTCCGCCAAGGCTACGATGGCTTAAGCCCAGCGCACTCATTATTATTGAAAGCACTACACCTAATACCAACATAACCGCTAGGTTAGTTAATAAAAACAAAAATATACGTTTCATATTGTCCTCACAAAAATAGGTTTGATCACCGAACATAAAATTAAATTAGGTTAAAGCAATCACTGCGTTATGACACACTATGTCATAACGTTAACGCTATTCTGTGACAAACTATGTCATAACACAAGTGTTATTTATGTGTTTATTGATAATTTTTTTAAGAAGGGTTTTACAGCAAATTTAAGACTAAAGTTTCTTTATAAGTCAGCTTATTACAAGCTGTTATTTAGCTCTGCCATATCAATTGGAAAACCACGCTCGTGTGCCAATATGCGTGCAACTTCGTCAATTTTTTCGCCGCTATTATGTTTAAGGTACGACCATTGGTGGGTACTGCGGTGATGATTTACAGCAGGATCGCTACTTATTATTCCTAATTTTATAAACTCACCCACTATTTGATCTGCCGCTATTAACGTTGACGATGCTTTAACATTTTCGGCCCGTGCGTAACTAATATGCGAATATAAACTTACATCGGCTACGCGCAAGGTGTCGTCCTCACCTGGGATTTGTTGCCCGCCATACAAGGCATTATTTTGTGTATTAGCAGTTTTAAACGCAGGAACAAACTCGGCTACATAATCAATTGCTGTTAGGGTGCGTGTTTGCAATGCAGCTTTGTCCCACCCATCTTTAATATAATGCAGGTATTTATTGGGAAGTTTAGGTTGTGCGCTCATTGGCGTGGCATCAGCTAACCCATCATTAAACAATGTAATGTTGTTAGTCATGCCATGTATTTGAAAGTAACCATTAGGGTAAGGGGTTAGCTGCGCCATACCTTCTGGCGTACCACGGTTACCATAAATAATTATTTCGGGTATTTGCCCACCAGCACCTTGCCAATGAGTAATGTAAGAGGCTTTAAATTCAACCATGCGCTTTACATCTACCCCAACCAGGTCGTCAATAATACCGGTTTGAAAACCACACGCATTAATTAGGTAATCTACCTCAATGGTTTGTGAATCGACTTGTGTATCGGTTGAAGTATCAGGTTGTTCATTAAGGCTTGGCTCTGATTGGTATTCAATGTGCCATTTAAGTGTTTGCTTATCATTATTGGTATTTATAACTGGCGATACGTTTTTAACACTGGTGCTTGTTAAAACATGAGCGTGTTTATACTGTGCAAGGGCGAGTTGTGCACTGGCCGATAAACGAAATATATTCCAGCCATATTCTTGTGCAACAATAAGCGGAAACTTTAGCTTGTCTAAATCTAAATGCTTAGCCACGGGTATCATCCACTCATCTAACGACGTGGGCTTGGCTACTTGTTTTTGCTTGGCAAGCTTTAGCATTTGCTCATAACTATATAACTGATAATAATGCTCAGGCTCGCCTAATACTTTGTTAGCGCTGTCTTGCTGTACAAGCTCGCTGTAGGCTTTTACTAATTTATTTAAACGCGGAAATAAATCTTCCGGTGAGTCGTCATCGCGCTTAGGCACTGCAAATACTGTGGGGCGAACATCGATGGTGTGAGGGTAAAGGCGAGCAATATCTATACATTGCTTGAGTAAATCTATGCAGTCTTCATCGGGTATTTCACGGTATAAGTTGCCACCTGCATGCAAATGGCACATTGGAGGGCCATCAATTAACGACTTTTTCTTTTCAAGCACATAAGTTTCTAACCCTAACGCAGCAAGTCTAATGGCTATTGTGGCGCCAGCTGTGCCTCCACCTATTATACCTACGCGTTTTTTAGGTAAGCCATAGTTTAGTGCTTTTGGCTCAGCGCTTACGTGCGCATCTGGGGCGTAGTTTTCAATAAATGGGTGCGTCATATAGTCGTTATGTCCTTAGTAACATTGTCTTTAAGCAAGCTATGTATTTATAAATGTTTATATGTGTACTAAGGCTGACTATTTCAAGATTTACCTAAAAAAGTAACTTTTTTAAAACCACTTAAGTGTTTATAGATAACGCACTAAGCAAGCTTTTGTATATTTGTAACTTAGGAGTTTGCTCGCTGTATGGGCTTATGGCAAGTATTGGAAACGGTAAACGTGCTTTAAGTGAATCAAGGTTTGCTTGGTACTCGTCCATATTTTTATCTACTTGGTTTGCAATCCAGCCAACGCAGTTTATACCCATACTTTGCATATGCGCAGCGGTTAGTAACGCATGATTTAAGCAACCTAGTTTCATACCAACAACGAGTATTACCGGCATTTTTTCCGCTTTAACCCAGTCGTATAAATAATCGTTTTTATTAATAGGTAATGCCCAACCACCAGCACCTTCGGTAAGTATAATGTCAGCGCCCTGTTGTTTTACGTTTTTATAAGCATCACTTAGTTTATCTACAGTAATACTAATCCCAACTTGCTCAGCGGCTATGTGCGGCGCAATAGGGGGTGCAAACGCAAACGGATTTACTACGTCGTATTTAGCGCTCACTGTTGCGCTTTCCATTAGTATGAGAGCATCGGCATTTACCAGCTGATCGAACGCCATTTCGCAGCCAGCAGCAAGGGGCTTAAAGCCAATAGCTTGTTTTTTATGTTGGGCAAGTAACTTTAATAGCAAGCTGGTAACGTGGGTTTTTCCGGCATCAGTGTCGGTGCCTGTTATAAAAAATTCTTTCATGCGTTGCCTTTAATGCCTTTGGGCTTATTTAATGTCTTTGGGCTTATTTAGTGTTTTTCTAATGATAACAGCACCACATGATAAGACACACATGCTTTGTTATTTATAAGCGGATATGCACTGCATACTTTTTGTAGCGCCGATTTGGTAAGTAACCCTTGGCGCGTATTATTATGATTTTGCGTAGTTGCACCTATAGCTTTAATTGAGGCAATAGCTTTTAAAGGTGTTGTGTATTTATCGGTGTAAATACGTTTTTTAGCACTATTAATAGTAAAGCCTGCATTTTGGACTGATTGGTTTATATACTGTTCACTATTAAAAGTATTTATATGGCTGTTTGAATCAAGCGCTGCAAAGGCTGTTTTTATTTCGTTAAGTGAGCCCTCTACCACAGTGCTTATGTACGCCTGCCCGCCTGGTTTTAATATACTGTAAAGTGATTGCATTAAAGCCGAAAAATTGGCAGACCACTGCACTGCAAAATTACTGTAAATTATATCAACACTGTTTGCTTGTAGCGGTAAGTTATCCATATCTGCGCATATTTTTGGTGCGGTTAAATCACTACTTTGCAACATGTTTAAGCTCAAATCCATGGCAATAACGCTTGCAAATACGCTTTGTAAGCGTTGTGTATTAACAAGCGGGCCTGCGCCTAAATCAACACAAAGCTTATTTTTATTAATGCCTGGTTTTATTAGCGAAAATAGATCGCTCGCAGCATGTTTTTGTACATTTGCATGGGTGTTATAACTCGCTGCCGCCTTTGAGAACTTACTTTGGGTAGACTTTTTAAGCTCCTTGCTTAGCTCTCGATTTGGCTCGTTATTTAATTCTTTATTTGAATCGCTACTTACTAGGCACGGTTTTACAAGTTGTGTTTGCACTAGATCTGTTTTTAATACTGGCTGAGCAGTCATGCTATTGCACCTACTAAATGCTTAACTAAGTGCGTTATGTCCTGCTCGGTATGTGCAGCGGTTAAAGTAATGCGCAAACGTGAGGTGTTATGTGCAACTGTGGGCGGTCTAATTGCAGTGAGCCAAATACCCTGTTGTTTAAGTTTATCTGCCGCTTGCAACGTTTGCTCAGCGCAGCCTAATACAATGGGTTGTATGGCTGTGTTTGACTCCATTACAGCAATATTATGGCTTTTAGCGAGTTGCTTAAATAATGCAATATTGGCATTTAGCTTATCGCGTTTATCATCAGCTGTTTTTATGCTTTTAATACGCGCAAGTGTGTGGCTTGCCATAAGCGGCGACATAGCGGTTGAATACGTGTAATCGCGATTAAATTGCAGCATGTAATCAATAAACTGTTTACTGCCTAATACACACGCGCCACTACTAGCCACTGCTTTACCAAAAGTAATGACTAATATATCTGGCAGCGTTTGAGTAATAAACGCTTCGCAACTGCCCAAACCTGTTTTACCTAATGCACCAAAGCCGTGTGCGTCGTCAATCATTAGCCATGCGTTGTGCTGTTTTGCAAGTGCGAGTAATTCTTTAAGAGGCGCGGTATCGCCATCCATCGAAAACACACCTTCGCTTATAATAAGCTTGTTTTGCGCTTTTGATTTTTCGAGCCGTGAGCGTAAATGGTTCATGTCGTTGTGATTAAAACGCACTAAAGCCGCGCTTGAGTGCATAGCCCCGTCAATCAAGCTTGCATGATTTAACTTATCTTGAAAAATAGCGCTGTTTTGAGCAGTGGCTTTATCTTGAAACAACGCTTTAATTACGCTGCTATTAGCGCTAAACCCTGAGTTAAATAACATTGCAGCGCCATAACCGAACTGCTCACATAAGTATTGTTCAAGCGCTTTTTGCTGAGCCTGATAACCCGTAACCAATGCTGAGCTGTGACTCCCTAATGCGTGGGAGTCATTAAGATTAACAGCCACATCACCAAAACCTAAGTAATCGTTACTGGCAAAATTAAGATAGGTTTTATTATTAACCGTTATGGTGCGCGCTGTAGCGTGTTGTACTACGTGGCGTTTACGAAGCAGTGCATCTTGCTGGCGAGCCTGCAGATGCGTATTTATAAAATCAAAAGGCATAGATATAAAAGCCTACGCTTCGTAAAACAATTCAGAGGTTGCTTTGTCGGCTACTTGCGATGAAAGCGAGGCTTCAACTGCTTCGTCTGAATAGTCGTGACGTTTTTCTGGGTTCATGCCTAATTTTTTAATTAGGTTCATATCGGCATCAGCGTCTGGGTTTTCGGTGGTAAGTAGTTTGTCACCATAAAATATTGAGTTAGCGCCTGCAAAAAAGCACATAGATTGCATTTGCTCGTTCATGGCGTTGCGCCCTGCCGATAAACGTACATAACTGTGTGGCATCATAATGCGCGCTGTTGCTATGGTACGTATAAATTCAAAGTGATCTAAATCGTCTACGTTTTCAAGCGGAGTGCCTTTAACTTTAACGAGCATATTAATAGGCACGCTTTCTGGCTGTTGTGGCAAATTAGCTAATTGCATAAGTAGTCCAAAACGGTCGCTTGCTTGCTCGCCCATACCTACTATTCCGCCCGAGCATACTTTCATACCAGCATCGCGTACGTGGTCAATGGTATTTAATCTATCTTGAAAAGTACGGGTTGATATAATTTGCTCGTAATACTCAGGAGACGTGTCAAGGTTATGATTGTAGTAATCAAGCCCAGCGTCTCTAAGTTCATGGGCTTTTTCGTTTGTGAGTTTACCCAGCGTCATACAGGTTTCTAACCCTAGCTCTTTTACTTCTTTAACCATTTGCGAAATGTATGGCATGTCTCTGTCTTTTGGATCTGACCATGCAGCCCCCATACAAAAACGGGTAGCGCCTTTTTGTTTTGCAAGGCGTGCTTGTTCTACTACTTTTTCTACTTCTATTAAGCGTTCGCGTTCTAAATCTGTTCGGTAATGCCCCGACTGCGGACAGTACTTACAGTCTTCTGGGCAAGCGCCTGTTTTAATTGATAACAACGTAGAAATTTGCACTTCATTTGGGTTGAAGTTAGCACGGTGAACCGATGCGGCTTTAAACAGTAAATCGTTAAATGGCATTTCAAATAATGCTTTAACTTCAGCGTGGGTCCAATCGTGACGAACAGGTGCAAGTTCCATAATACTCTCTTATTTTTTTCATAACGGTGATATTGGCTTAGTCTACGAGTTGAAGTACCATTGTCAACGAAGCCAACCAAGTTAAAGTTTACATATGACTAAAAAGAATACGATTGACCTTGATTTTGATCGTGAGCACATTTGGCACCCATATACGTCTATGACTAAGCCAATTCCGGTATACCCCGTTACACATGCAAATCACAACATTATTCACCTCGAAACTGGTGAGCAATTAATCGATGGCATGGCCTCGTGGTGGAGCGCAATACATGGCTATAATCACCCTGTTATAAATAACGCCATGATTGAGCAAATTAATAATATGAGCCACATTATGTTTGGCGGTATTACGCATAACAGCGCGGTAGAGCTTTGCAAAAAAATAGTAAATATAACGCCGCCTAGTTTAACTAAAGTGTTTTTAGCCGACAGCGGCTCAGTAAGTGTTGAAGTAGCAATTAAAATGGCGCTGCAATATTGGTTAAGCCAAGGCATTACAACAAAACAAAAACTAATGACGCCTTACAAGGGCTACCATGGCGACACCTTTGCAGCCATGAGCGTATGCGACCCAGTTAACTCAATGCATAGTTTATATTCAGGCTTTTTACCTGAGCATGTATTTGTACCCGCACCGGTTAGTCAATTTGGGGGCGAGTTTAACCAAACCGAAGCCCAAGAGCTTGAAGAATACTTTAAAGCAAACCACAGCCAAGTAGCCGCCTTTATCATTGAGCCTATTGTACAAAACGCAGGTGGTATGAACTTTTATCACCCTGATTATTTAGCCTGCGTGCGTAAATTGTGCACCCAATATAATGTACTGCTAATTTGCGACGAAATTGCCACAGGCTTTGGCCGTACAGGTAAATTATTTGCTGTAGAGCACGCCAATATAGAACCCGATATAATGTGTATTGGTAAAGCATTAACTGGCGGTTCAATGACGCTATCGGCCACTATCACTAGCGATAAAATAGCCATTGGCATAAGCGAAGGTGAAGCAGGTGTTTTAATGCACGGCCCTACTTTTATGGGTAATCCGCTTGCCTGTGCAGCGGCCTGTGCAAGTATTGACTTGTTACTTGAGCAAAACTGGCAACATCGAATAAAGCAAATAAACACCCAGCTACAACAACTTAAGAAATGCAGTGAACTAGATGCGGTTGCCAATGTGCGTACCTTAGGTGCAATAGGTGTTGTTGAACTAAACGAGGCTGCGGGCAATGTTGATGTTGCTAAAATTCAGGCTTATTTTGTAGAGCAAGGTGTATGGATACGCCCATTCGGTAAACTAATTTACCTTATGCCACCGTATATAAGTGACGACACCAGTATAAAAACACTTTGTGATGCCATTTACGATGCCATTAAAGGCAAGCATTACGCTTAATAGCTGGTAGTGAATACTGGTTATAGCGCTATTTACTGTAACCTACCGCTACATTTAGTGTTTTTATCTATTAAGCGAGTTTGTGGTTATTGATCTCGTTAACAATTAGCTATATGATAATGTCTATCATTTACAATTACCTTTTTGGACTTCTTTGCTATGAAATTACTATTTAAACCAGCCAAAACTTTAGGTGCAAGCCTTTTACTAGCCTCGGCGTTTATGGCTCAACCAGTATTAGCTAACGGCCCTATTGGCGAGCATGTTAATCATCTTCAAGCTAACCTTAAAAGTTACGCAGAAGAAGTAGAATGGATGGTAGGCAAAGTTGATACCATGGTAAGCGACTACGACACTAAAGGCGCAAAATCTGTAAAAACTGATGATTTAATTGAATATTGGGAATCAGTTAAGTTTCACAGCGCAATAGAAACTAACTTTGTACCAGTATACGCTTCTATTTGGCAGGGTCTTTATGGCGTAAAAATGGCCATTGATAATAAAGAGCCTGCTGAGGAAGTTCGTAAACAGCAAAAAGCGATGAACATAGCCTTGTGGCAAGGCCTTGGGGCTGTTAAGCTTGCTGCAAAATTCCAGCAAAAAGGCTTGTTAGACACTGTAAAAGCAACCGCTACAAAAGAAATGACACAAAGTGCCACAATTGATGAAATTAAGCACAAATTAGACCGTGTAGTAGCTAAATTTGCTGAGCGTTTACGAGACGAAGCAACTGAAATTGTTCACGATACTTATCTGCACCTGTTTGAAGGCGTTGAAGGTACACTTATTGAACAAGATGCAAAACTAGTTGAAGTGCTGGAAAAAGACTTTAACGTAACACTGCCACAAGCCATTAAAAACAGCAAAAGCGTAGACGAAGTACGCGATGTGATCAGTGACATGCAAACCAAATTAGACCGCGCTAAGGTTTTAATAGAAAAAGCCGAAAAAGCCCGTAAGGATGTATTTTAAGTGAAGCGTAGGACCTTTATTCAAGGCCTAGCTGCGTTAGGGGTGGTTGGCTCATTGCCACTGCCTCTTTCTCGTGCGCTAGCCGCTGATATAGCAAACCCTGTTTCTGTTGACGATTTACCAAAGCTTAAAGGCGAGTTAACGCTTTATTTAGGCCGAGGCGAAGGTGGTTTGTATGAAAACGTATTACAAGCAATCCAGAAAAAAAATCCAGACTTTAAACTCGGTATACGCCGAGGTCCTACTGCTGCTTTAGCAAATACGATTGTTGCAGAAGCTAAAGCCGGCGTTCGCCGCGCTGATTTATTTTGGGCGGTTGATTCAGGCGCAATTGGTTTAGTAACCGATGCAGGCCTTGCACAACCTATCCCGGGTGATTTATCTGCTCAGTTACAACCACAGTTTAGATATAAAGAGTGGGCACCAGTAACTGGCCGTATTCGTACATTGCCATATAACACGTCGCGTTTGACCAAAGATCAAATTCCAACAAGTATTATGGAAATTGCCGACAGCGATTTAAGTATTGGCTGGGCGCCCGCCTACGCTTCTTTTCAATCGTTTGTAACCGCAATGCGAATCTTAGAAGGCGATGACAAAACCGCTAAGTGGCTTAAAAAGGTTCAAAAACGTGCTAAAACATACGCCGGCGAGCTAGGTGTTGTTATGGGCGTTGAGCGCGGTGAAGTTGATATTGGTTTTGCAAATCACTATTACACTTTGCGTTTAAAATCAGGTAAGCCTGATGCCAAGCTAGATTTAGCATTTACACAAAATGATGCGGGCTGTTTAGTTAATGCATCGGGTGTATTAGCGCTTAACGACGATCCGCTTGCAACTAACTTTATGCGTTACTTACTAAGTAAAGAAGTACAAGGTTACTTAGCCAGTGAAGCGTACGAAATTCCGTTAGTAAATGGTATTACCCAACCTGAGGGTTTACCGTCACTTGCTAATATTTCTCCACCTAAAGTAGATTTAACACAGCTAGCTGATTTACGCCCTACTATAGATTTGATGCGAAGCAGCGGCGTATTGTAATGAAAATACCTGCCTCTTATCCAATGGCGCTGCTTGCAGCGCTTGTTGCGCTTACCCCTGTTTATGTATTAATTGTGCTTGCAAGTGATGCAAGCTCAGTGTTTGACACCCACAATCTTCAAATTTTAGGTAACACGTTATCGTTAATGGGTTTAACGGTACTCGGATCTATTTTAATTGGTGTGCCACTGGCGTTTATTAGCGCGTATGTGCATTTACCATTTAAAAAGCTCTGGCTGGTTGTATTTGCAGCCCCACTGGCAATTCCCAGTTATATTGGCGCATTTACCCTCTATGCTGCTTTTGGCCCCGGTGGCGAAATAAATACCTTAACAGGAATAGAAACACCATCTATGTATGGCCTAACAGGTGCCGCCATTGTAATGACGCTTTATACCTTCCCGTTTGTAATGATGACAACTCGCTCATCCTTACTAAGCCTTGACGCAAGCATGGTTAACGCTGCGCGTACGCTGGGCATGTCGATGACGCAAAGTATATTCAAAGTGATATTACCGCGCGTAGTTAACGGTATTGCAGCAGGCTCATTGTTAGTCGCGCTTTATACGTTATCTGACTTTGGTACGCCCGCAATGATGCGCTTAGATACCTTTACTCGCGTAATTTATGTTGAATACAACGCCTTTGCGTTAGGACGCGCTGCAATGCTTTCGCTTCAACTGATGGTTATTGTTGGCTTTTTACTTTTAGTTGAATCACAAATAAAAACAGCACCTGAGCGCCATGGTCGCCCGTTAATTTTATTTCCAAGTAAATTACAATTAAGTGCGATGTTTGTTACGTTTGCACCTGTTTTACTACTCGCTATTGGCTTGCCTTTGGCTATATTTTCGCTTTGGTTAGCTCGCGATGGTTTTAGCTCATTTGATTTTAATATTGCATGGAACTCTACGTATGCATCGGGTATTGCGGCAATTGTAGCTGTTATCGTTGCGATCCCTGTTGCACATGCCGCACTGAGTGGAAAAGCGGGTCGTATAATGGAGCGTGTTACTTACTTTGGTTTTGGTATACCGGGCATAGTAATGGGCACAGCGCTTGTTTACGGTGGTTTGCAGTTACCGTTTTTATATCAAACACTGGGATTGCTTATTATTGCTTATATGCTGCGATTTTTACCACTTGCTGTAGGCTCTGTTAGAACAAGCACTGAACACTTAGATCCAAGCTTAGTGAAGTCTGCCCGCGTATTAGGGGCAAGCCCACGTGAAGTATTTACTCGCATAACACTACCTTTAACTATGCGCGGTATTATTGCCGGTGCAGCACTGGTGTTTTTAGAGTCAATGCGCGAACTCGAAGCCACGCTACTACTTGGTCCAACAGGGTTTGAAACCCTCTCTACTTATTTATGGCGTGTATACGAAGCGGGCTATTTTGGTCGCGCCGCGATTCCTGGGTTATTGTTAGTAGTGATATCTGCCTGCGGGTTAGCTATTATGATGTCTGGCGAAAAACGCGACCAGTTTGAACATTAAGGATTTAAGAAACAATGCTATCTGTAAGTCAGTTGTCTATAGATTATGGCAGTAACCGCGTAGTAAGCGATTTAAACTTTTCGCTGGGTGAAAACGAAATCCTTATGCTTGTAGGGCCAACAGGTTGTGGTAAAAGTACAATTTTACAAGCCCTTGCTGGCCTTATACCTATTAGCGAAGGCGAAATAAACACGGGTAAATGGCGCGCTACACCCAAATTAACAATACCTCCTGAAAAACGCAGTGTAGGTATGGTTTTTCAAGATTTTGCGTTATTTCCGCACTTAACCGTACAGCAAAACATTTGCTTTAGATTAAAAGATACAGCCCCTGCTGAGTATTGGATAAACCTACTTGGGTTGAGCGATTTTAGAGATAAAAAACCAGCAACGCTTTCTGGCGGACAAAAGCAACGCGTTGCACTTGCGCGTACCCTTGCCCACCAACCTGACTTTGTATTACTTGATGAGCCGCTTTCAAACTTAGATGCTGCCCTTAAAGACATGCTTCGTTGGGATATTAGAAACGCACTTAAAGCCGCTGGCGTACCTGCTATTTGGGTAACACACGACCAAGAAGAAGCACTCTCCGTTGGCGATCGTGTTGGTGTGCTTAAAGGCGGCAAAATTCAGCAAATCGATACACCCGAGCGCTGTTTTAGTACCCCAAACAATCGCTTTGTGGCACGCTTTTTAGGTGAAGCCAGCTTTATTAGCGGCCAATTTAACCAAGGACAAGCCACTACCTCAATTGGTAATGCGCCCGCTCATGGCGTTGACTGTGAAAGTGGCGACGTTGATGTACTACTTCGACCAGACGATGTATTACTTGTACAAAGCAGTGTTGGCAATAACGGCGAAGTAATTTGGGTACGTTTTGAAGGTGGCAGCCGCTTGTGCGCTGTAAAACTTGCGTGTTCTACGGTTGTAACTAGCAGAGTAAGCCATGAAGTTGTGGTAAACCCAGGCGATGAAGTGCACGTATCACTAAGCACATCGCACCCATTAGCGGTTTATAAACGAAAAGCTTAACTACCTTGTAACTTACATAAACCAAAAAAGCCCATATATGGGCTTTTTAATAGGTATTGCTATGTATGTTACTAACTAAACTCGAAGCACTACCACTCAAACATGTAGGCCATTTTACTTATGGTTTTTAACGGCACATTATGTGAGTTTCGTTTAGCGTATAGGTGCTGCATAGCTTTGTCTTTTACTTCACCCACTATCACTTCTTTTACTTGATAACCTAAAGCAACGGCAGCTTGAGAGTAAGCTATAAATTCCCACTTTTTAATATTGGTGTTATCTACAATCACCAATGGAATGCCTTGAGCAAGTGCATTTATAAAGCGCGCCAAATTTAAATTATGAAATTGTGGTAACTTAAATTTATCGAAATGATATTCGCCCTGCTCATTATTAAAGTAATCATCAGTTGAGCAAATTAGATACTGACTTTCGTCGGCTCCACCTAATTCGTCAGCAAGGCTTTGCGCGTAGTAAGACTTACCACTTCCTGGTAGTCCTCGTAAAATAAAAACTTGTTTCATAGCATCGATTTTTTAAGGGTGAATAAATATTAATTTAGTTTGGATGTTAATAATGCCACAAAATCATTAAATTTCAGAGCAACAAATCATAATAGTGGCAATTAAACTCTAAAAACTGTTTAAAAATAAACCGCATGCATAAAAACTTTTAAAGAGTTGCCCACAATAGTTTTTTTATTTAACTTTACTAGGTAAGATACAGGGTTCAAGTGCAGCGCCGTTTATGTGCAATTTATGCCCGCGTGTTGCGCACAGTTAAAATAAAATAGTTAGGCAACTTATATCATTGGAGTGAAGATGAGCCATTTAGCGATTTCAGAGCTATTAAAAGGCAATGTTGCGGTAGACAGCCAAGTAACAATTAAAGGCTGGATCCGTACTCGCCGCGATTCAAAAGCAGGAATTTCATTTTTAGCCGTTCATGACGGTTCGTGTTTTGATCCTATTCAAGCGGTAGTTCCTAATTCACTGAATAATTATGATGAAGTTACTAGCTTAACAGCCGGTTGTTCTGTGTCGGTTACTGGTGTTTTAGTTCAATCTGCTGGCCAGGGTCAATCTTACGAAATTCAAGCTAACTCAGTGACTGTGTTAGGTTGGGTAGAAAACCCAGATTCATACCCAATGTCGGCAAAGCGCCACAGCATTGAGTACTTACGTGAGCACGCTCACCTTCGCCCTCGTACAAATATGATTGGCGCGGTAACTCGTGTACGCAACTGTTTAGCACAAGCTATTCACCGTTTTTACCACGAGCAAGGCTTTTACTGGATCAGCACGCCAATCATTACGGCAAGTGACTGTGAAGGCGCTGGCGAAATGTTCCGTGTATCTACGCTTGATATGCAAAACTTACCGCTTACAGATAAAGGCGATGTTGATTACAGCGAAGATTTCTTCGGTAAAGAAGCATTCCTTACTGTATCTGGTCAGTTAAATGGCGAAACTTACGCGTCTGCAATGTCAAAAATTTATACATTTGGCCCTACATTCCGCGCAGAGAATTCAAATACATCTCGCCACCTTGCAGAATTTTGGATGGTAGAGCCTGAAGTAGCGTTTGCAGATTTAGAAGACATAGCAAAACTTGCTGAAAACATGCTTAAGTATGTGTTTAAAGCCGTACTTGAAGAGCGCCGTGATGACATGGAATTTTTTGCACAACGTGTAGAAAAAACCGCAATTACACGTTTAGAAGAGTTTGTAGATAAAGACTTTGCACAAGTTGACTACACAGACGCTGTAGAAATCCTTAAAAACTGTGGCAAAAAGTTTGAGTACGCTGTTGAATGGGGCGTAGATTTACAGTCTGAGCACGAGCGTTACTTAGCTGAAGAGCACTTTAAAGCACCGGTAGTTATTAAAAACTACCCACGTGATATTAAAGCATTCTACATGCGCCAAAACGAAGACGGTAAAACCGTTGCCGCAATGGACGTTGTAGCACCTGGTATTGGTGAGATCATTGGCGGTTCACAACGTGAAGAACGCCTTGATGTGCTTGATGCACGCTTAGAAGAAATGGGCTTAAACAAAGAAGATTACAGCTGGTACCGCGATTTACGTAAATACGGTAGCGTGCCACATTCAGGCTTTGGTTTAGGCTTTGAACGCTTAGTTGCTTACGTAACAGGTATGGGCAACGTACGTGACGTTATTGCCTTCCCTCGTACTAAAGGCAGCGCAACTTACTAATACTAAGTTAGCCGTAAAAACCAGCCAATTGGCTGGTTTTTTTGTGTCTTGAATTAACCGTATAAAAAAGCCGCAGCACTCAATGAGCACCACGGCTTTCAACCAGAATAAGTTTGTTTATTTAAAGGCTATAAAGCACTCTCTAACTGTGGCAGTACTTCAAACAAATCAGCCACTAACCCGTAATCTGCAACTTGAAAAATAGGTGCGTCTGGGTCTTTATTAATCGCGACGATTACTTTTGAATCTTTCATGCCGGCTAAATGCTGAATAGCACCGCTGATACCTACTGCAATATATAAGTTAGGCGCTACAATTTTACCTGTTTGCCCTACTTGCATGTCGTTAGGTACAAAGCCCGCATCAACTGCAGCGCGCGATGCACCAATAGCTGCACCTAGTTTATCGGCAATACCATTAAGTAATGCAAAGTTTTCGCCGTTTTGCATACCGCGACCACCCGATATGACCACACTAGCTGCTGTAAGCTCAGGGCGTTCTGATTCTGTTTGCTCAACACTTACAAAGCTGCTTAATTGCGAATCTGATACTGTATCAATATTTGTTATAGCAGCGGCTGATTGCTCACCTTGTAAATCGAAGCTACTGGCACGTACGGTAATTACTTTTTTACTGTCGAGTGATTTAACCGTGGCGATTGCATTACCTGCATAAATTGGACGTTTAAATGTATCGGCGTCCACTACTGCGATAATTTCAGAAATTTGCGCAACATCTAATAGCGCGGCAACACGTGGCATAAAGTTTTTGCCCGTTGTAGTAGCACTTGCAACAATGTGGCTGTAGTTGTCGCTAATTGATAAAACTAAATCGCTCATGCTCTCAGCTAACTGATGTTCATAAACGCTATTATCGGCAACTAAAACATTAGCTACGCCATCAATGCTGGCAACTTGTGAGCTCATTGCGCTTAAGTTGTTACCTGCAATTAGTACATCAATAGAAAAACCCATTTTTACTGCGGCGTTAATAGTTTTTGAGGTTTCTGGTTTTAAGGCACCGTTGTCGTGCTCTGCAATTACGAGTGTTTTCATTTAAATCACCTTTGCCTCTGTTTTTAATTTTTCTACAAGCTGCGCTACGTCTTCAACAATAATTCCTGCGGTGCGTTTAGCTGGCTCTTCTACACTTATTAATTGCATACGCGGTGTTAAATCAACACCAAGCGAATCTGCTGCTATTACTTCAAGCGGCTTACGTTTGGCTTTCATAATATTTGGCAGTGATGCATAGCGAGGCTCATTCAAGCGTAAATCAGTTGTAACAACCGCCGGTAAGTTAAGTGCTACCGTTTGCAGCCCGCCATCAACTTCGCGTGTTACGTTTACTTTGCCATTTTCAATAACTACTTTTGATGCAAATGTACCCTGCCCGCGATTAGTTAATGCAGCAAGCATTTGACCTGTTTGATTATTATCTGAGTCAATTGACTGCTTACCTAAAATGACAAGTTCAGGCGTTTCTTGCTCTACAATTTTAGCGAGTAACTTTGCAATATGAAGTGACTCGAGCTTTTCATCGGTTTCGATGTGAATGGCTTTGTCAGCGCCCAATGCTAATGCTGTGCGTAATTGTTCTTGTGATGCTTTTGGACCAATAGTTACGGCAACCACTTCAGTGGCGGTACCGGCTTCTTTAAGGCGAATTGCTTCTTCTATAGCAATCTCACAAAAAGGGTTCATTGCCATTTTAACGTTGGTTAAATCAACGTCGCTGTTATCACTTTTAACGCGTGCTTTTACGTTGTAATCAATCACTCTTTTTATTGGTACGAGAACTTTCATAGGAACTCCATAATTATTTAAACCTACAAGGTAACGTGCACGTCAACCTATTTATTTTATGAAATTAGACTACTTCCTGTTGACGTAAACGTCAACCTAAAATAACCTTTAACTATTCACAGTCTGTAACGTTTAATTTGCAAGGTTATAAATAGGCTGTACACCTTATTTAAATGCGTAGTAAACATTCAAATAAGTCCGTCATAGATAAAGAGGTTATTATGGTCGAACGTGAAACCATGGAATTTGATGTAGTAATTGTTGGTGCAGGCCCTGCTGGGCTTTCAAGTGCAATTAAACTCGCGCAATTAGCACAAGAAAAACAACAAGAGTGCATGATTTGCGTAGTCGAAAAAGGTTCCGAAGTAGGTGCACATGTACTCTCTGGTGCTGTTTTTGAAACCAAAGCTTTGGATGAACTACTACCTAATTGGCAAGAGCTTGGCGCACCGGTTACAACCAAAGTAACTAACGATGAAATTTATTGGTTTAATAACGAGCAAAAAGCGACATCAATCCCCTACTTTGCTACACCAAAAACATTTCATAATGATGGTAACTACATTGTATCTATGGGCAATGTATGTCGATGGCTTGCAGAGCAAGCTGAGAGCTTAGGCGTAGAGATATTTCCAGGATTTAGCGCACACGCTTTAATAATTGAAGATGAAGCAGTAAAAGGCATTATTACTGGCGATATGGGTGTAGACAAAGATGGTAATGAAAAAGACGGTTACATGCCAGGCATGGAGCTTCGTGCAAAATACACTATTTTTGCCGAAGGTTGCCGAGGTCATTTAGGTAAGCAGCTAATTAATGAGTTTGCACTTGATGCAGATTCATCGCCGCAGCATTACGGTTTAGGCTTTAAAGAAATTTGGCAAATTGATGAAAGTAAGCATGAGCTTGGCAAAGTTGTTCATGGTACAGGTTGGCCACTTAGCGGCGATACTAATGGTGGTGCATTTATGTATCACAGTGAAAACAACCAAGTTGTTGTGGGTTTAATTGTTGATTTAAATTACTCAAACCCTCATTTAAGCCCGTTCGATGAGTTTCAGCGAATGAAGCACCATCCAGTATTTAAAAACGTACTTGAAGGCGCTGAACGTGTTGCTTACGGTGCGCGTGCTATTGCTAAGGGCGGTTTACATTCATTACCAAAAATGCATTTTGCAGGTGGCCTACTTGTAGGATGCGATGCAGGCACACTTAATTTTGCAAAAATTAAAGGTAATCACACTGCAATGAAATCGGGAATGGTTGCCGCTGAAGTTATTTTTGAAGCATTGCAAAATGAGTTGGCAAATACCGATTTAACTTATTATCAAACTGCGTTTGAGCAATCGTGGGCATATAAAGAGTTATATCAATCTCGTAACTTTGGCCCTGCAATGCACAAGCTCGGTAAATTTTTAGGTGGTGCGTATAACACGCTTGATCAAAATATTTTTAATGGCGGTTTACCGTTTACATTTAAAGATAATACGCCCGATCACTCTACCCTTGTTGATGCTAACGCCGCTGACAAAATTGCGTATCCAAAACCAGATGGACACCTTAGCTTTGATAAACTCTCAAGTGTGTTTTTATCAAATACTAACCACGAAGAATCACAGCCGTGTCATTTAAAGCTTAAAGATGCGTCAATTCCTATTAACGTAAATTTAGTTAAATTTGATGAACCCGCACAACGTTATTGCCCAGCAGGCGTTTACGAAGTACAAGAAATTGCAGGCAATAAAGAGTTTGTTATTAATGCCCAAAACTGTGTGCACTGTAAAACCTGCGATATTAAAGACCCAAGCCAAAACATTACATGGGTAACACCTGAAGGTGCAGGTGGGCCAAATTATCCTAATATGTAACTAAATTATGCGCTGTATAGCTATATAACTACGTTTTTTACATATAAATTATAAACATATCCTAAATTGCAGGGGCTTCGGCCCCTTTTTTACGTTATGCTAATAGTAGTTTTAATAATAAGAGTGTTATTTATGCCGTCGTCAAAAGTTATTTTTCGTTTTTTAGCAGAGCCTACTGATGTTAATTTTGGTGGTAAAGTTCATGGTGGGGCCGTCATGAAGTGGATTGACCAAGCAGGTTATGCGTGCGCTGCAGGTTGGAGTGGTCATTACTGCGTAACTGTTTCGGTTGCGGGTGTTAAATTTAGACGCCCTATTTTAGTGGGTCAAATAGTCGAAGTAGAAGCTAAAATTGCCCATACGGGTAGAAGTAGCATGCAAATATTTATTCAAGTTAGGTGTGGCGATCCAAAAACGCAAAATATGGTTGAAACAAACCATTGTGTTATCAGCTTTATTGCAATGGATGAAACGGGCTACCCAATAGAAGTGCCTTCGTTTAAAGCAGTGACCGATGAAGACATTAAATTAGAAAATTACGCTATAAAAATGAAAGAAATAGCAATTGAAACAGAAAACTTACTTCACGAAGTCTAATTAGTAATTTAAATAAAGTAAGGCTATGTAAAAAACTCATTATACTTTGTAAAACATACAACTTATTTTAGAGTACACGATTACACAAAAGTTCACTTTGATTATAAAACACGCTAAATAATGTAAAAACCAATACAAAAGAACTAATTATGGCGTGTTTTTAATCCATTTTAATATTGGCACGCTCGCTGCAAGTAAGTAATTGAAGTTTGATTAATGAAATCAAGCATTTGATTATTTTTTGTAAAGGAGCTATTCAATGATTAAAACACTTTCTCTTTCAGCTATTGCACTAGCAACACTGGGTTTTAACTCTGCAGCACACGCTGACATTTCTGATTTCGATTCTCCACGTATTTATACTGGTATCGGTTACGGTCAATATTCTTTTGAATTTGAAGACAGTGACAACGACACTGACTTTGACGACGATGCACAAATGCTTAAAGGCTATATTGGTACTCAGTTTAACGAATACCTAAGCTTAGAACTTGCTTATCAAAACTTTGATGAAGTAAGTGATATAGACAGCAAAGCTGAAATTGATGGCGTATCGCTTGCCGCACGTTTGGGCTACCCAATAACAGAAAGCTTTTCGGTATATGCAAAAGGCGGTTGGCTTGAGTGGGATGCAGATTACACACAAGATTTACCAGTAGGCGGTGTAACAGCTTCTACAGATGGTGGTGATGCGTTTTATGGTGCGGGTATTGAATACGCACTTACAACAAATGTACAATTTCGTTTAGAGTACGAACGCTACAAACTTGATGACGATATTGATCCAGATATGGATGTAGCATCTGTATCAGTTCAGTACATGTTTTAATTAATATTTAACATGTATAAAAGGTAAGCCTAAGGGCTTACCTTTTTTGTTTCAGGCTCTTTTTAATTGATACACTCATATAAACCATTCAGTCTAATTAAAGATTTAAACCGAGCGGTTTATAAGTAATAAACTTTCTTACCTTAATGCGATAAAGACTAAATGCGGGTAGAATAGCGCTCTATTTTATTTGTACCCGAGTACTATGAGCGATTACACCATTTCGGCTATTGGCCACATTGAATCTCCTTATAAACAAAAGTTTGCTATACCTAGGCAACCGCGTTTAGTGCCCCAAGCTAAAGCAAAGCTTATTTTTGCACCTGATTTTAATCGCGAAGAATTTGTACGCGGGCTCGATGAATTTACTCATATTTGGTTGCTATTTCGTTTTCATGAAACAGCTGATAAAGGTTATTCTGCTATGGTACGCCCTCCACGATTAGGTGGTAATGAGCGAAAAGGCGTATTCGCTACCCGCGCTACATTTAGACCCAACGCGATTGGAATGAGCGCTGTAAAACTTGAAGGCATTGAATATAAAAACGGACAGCTTAGCTTATTACTTGCTGGGATTGATTTACTTGATGGCACACCAATCATTGATATAAAACCGTATTTGCCTTATTCAGACTCAATGCCCGATGCAAGCGCTGGCTTTGCTGACACGCGCCCTGAAACACAAATGACGGTTGAATTTAGCCCTCAGGCAATTGAGTTCGTTAATGCCCAATCACAATACCCAGACTTACATGATTTTATAGCCAATGTTTTAAAACAAGATCCTCGCCCTGCTTATAAAAAACAAAAAGAAGAAATGCAAAGCTACGGGATGACTCTCTATGACTTTAATATTCGCTGGCAGGTTAATAATGCACATAACTTAGTAACAAGCATAGAAAAAACCTAAATAACTCACTTAGCGCTTTAGTGTAAAAGCATCCGCTGGTAAACTTAAGCTCTATTAAAAGAATATAATTACTCTATTTCGGAAAAAACATGCGTACAAGCCAATATATACTCGCAACACTTAAAGAAACGCCTTCAGATGCTGAAATTGTATCGCATCAGTTAATGCTTAGAGCCGGTATGATCCGTCGCGTCGCTTCGGGTTTATACACTTGGTTACCCTCTGGTTTACGCGTGCTACGTAAAGTAGAAAACATTGTACGTGAAGAAATGGACAAAGCTGGCGCCATTGAAATGCTAATGCCTGTTATTCAACCTGCTGATTTGTGGGAAGAGTCTGGTCGTTGGAATGAATTTGGTCCTGAGCTTATGCGCTTTACAGACCGTCATAACCGTACGTTTGCACTTGGCCCAACACACGAAGAAGTTATTACAGATTTTGTTCGTAAAGAAATAAGCAGCTACAAACAACTACCGGTTACTTTATACCAAGTACAAACTAAAGTACGCGACGAACGTCGTCCCCGTTTTGGTGTAATGCGTGCTCGTGAATTTACAATGAAAGATGCCTACTCTTTTCACTTAAGTGAAGAGTGTTTAGATGCAACTTATCAAGCAATGCACAAAGCATACTGTAACATTTTTGAGCGTTTAGGCCTTGATTACCGCCCTGTTATAGCCGATACAGGCTCTATTGGTGGTAGCGTATCGCATGAGTTTCATGTACTTGCTGAGTCGGGCGAAGATGCAATTGCATTTAGTGATGGCAGTGATTACGCCGCTAACATTGAAAAAGCTGAAGCACTGGCACCTATTGAAGCTCGCCCTGAAGCATCAAAAGAGCTTAAAGCGTTTCCAACACCTGACGCTAAAACTATTAACGAGCTTAAAAAACACTACGGTGTTAAGCCACATCGCGGTGTTAAAACGTTAATTGTTTATGGTACGCCTGATGAAAATGAAGTACGTGGTTTAGTTGCCTTAGTACTTCGTGGCGATCACGAATTAAATGAACTAAAAGCTGAAAAACACCCATTAGTAGACTCTCCGCTTGAAATGGCAACAGAGGCGGATATTGTTGCTGCTATTGGCGCAAAGCCTGGCTCATTAGGCCCTGTTGGCTTATCAATGCCTATTATTGTTGATAGAACAGCTAACATACTTGCTGATTTTGTTGCCGGTGCAAATAAAGACGACGAGCATTACAGCGGTATTAACTGGGATCGTGACGTAACTGATTACGACGTTGCTGATATTCGTAATATTGTTGAAGGCGATATGAGCCCATGTGGTGAAGGTACTTTGCAAATTAAACGCGGTATTGAAGTTGGGCATATTTTCCAACTTGGCACTAAATACTCAGAAGCCATGAAAGCCGGCGTGTTAAACGAAGGTGGTAAAAACCAAACAATGACTATGGGTTGTTACGGTATTGGTGTTTCACGTATTGTTGCCGCTGCAATTGAGCAGAACAACGATCAATACGGGATCATTTGGCCAAAATCAATCGCGCCATTCGATTTAGCAATTGTTCCAATGAACATGCACAAATCGCATCGTATTCCTGATATTGCAAATAACCTTTACCAAGGTTTAAAAGATGCAGGTCTTGATGTGTTATTTGATGATCGTAAAGAGCGCCCTGGCGTTATGTTTAATGACATGGAGCTAATCGGTGTGCCATTTACGCTAGTAATTGGTGAGCGTAACCTTGACGAGAATAAAGTTGAGCTTAAAAACCGCCGTACAGGTGAAAAGCTAATGATTGATATCGACACAGCAATTGATGCAATTAAAGCAGCCGTTAAAGGTTAATAACACCCACGCTTAGAGCAGACTATAAGGCCGCATTTAAAATGCGGCCTTTTTTATGCGCAATTAATAGCAATGCGTACTGGTAGCTGATCATCGACTCACCTTTCCTAGGGCGTATTGATCTCGTGGATCGAAATTCGCTCAATCTAGGGACGATTTAATCGCAGCGCGAAGTTTGTAACCTAGTAGACTCGATAACTGCTCCTGCGTTATTCTACTGACTTACATCCATTAAAAAGCCGAGCAAGGCTTCCGCGTCCTGCTTACGGCCCTTACCGACATCTATGTAGGCAACAAAGAGCTAATAGTCCCTTAAGAACTCAAAGGGCAGCGCATGTTTGGCATTTATACTGCGTTATCGCCTATTTATGGGGAATAACCACGCTACATATGCTCTTCCTTGCCTAAAACCAAACAGCCTGCTGTAAAATCAATCACGAAAGGTCAACACGCCCTAGCTCTATATAAGTATTTTAATTGCATGACTTTGTATAAATTGTCATAGAGGCTTCGCTAAAGTGTCTCATAAGTGTCATTGGGTTTATCTACAGTGTTAACTATTACACTATGGATAACGGGCATGACAAACAATCAACAGCGTAAGAAACAACACTACCCTACTATTTGGATATCAGATGTTCATTTAGGTTACAAAGACTGTAAAGCCGATTATTTGCTCGATTTTTTAAACTCGGTAGAATCCGACACACTTTATTTAGTGGGTGATATTATTGATTTATGGTCGATGAAAAGACAGTTTTATTGGCACCCTTCGCATTATCAAGTATTGAGCTGTATACAACAAAAAGCAGTTAATGGTACACGCATCATTTATATACCCGGTAATCATGACGAAACGTTTAGGAACTATATAAATCAAACGTTATTTGGTATTGAAATCCACCAGCAGTTTATTCACACCACTAAAGCTAATAAACGTTTTTTACTCGTACACGGTGATGATTTTGATTCCGCGACACGCTATAACAAACTTATTAGTATCGCGGGCGATGCAGGATACGACTTTTTATTATTTTTAAACCGCTGGACCAATCGTATTCGAAAGCTATTTGGTGGTAATTACTACTCGCTTGCATCATGGATAAAAGCTCGCGTACACAAAGCACGTGAAGCAATTAAAGCCTTCGAAGATGCCGCAATTCATGAAGCTAAAAAGCAAAACGTAGACGGTATTATTTGTGGACACATTCATCATCCCAAAATAAAAATTGATGACGGAATTATGTATTGTAACGATGGAGATTGGATTGAGAGCTGTACAGCGCTAGTAGAGCAGCAAGATGGAAAAATTGAATTACTACATTGGTCAGACACACAATCCGTACTCGATAGCGCCGACATAACAAAGTTAAATATATCGACGGATGCTAAACCAAAAAAATCAGCTGCATAAGCAGCTTATTCACAATTAATAACTATTAACTTAGCCAGGTGATTAACTTATCTTTTAGCGTTCTTGGCTTGATTGGTTTAGTAATATAGTCGTTCATGCCTGCAGTTAAACAACGCTCTCTATCACCTTCCATCGCGCTTGCTGTCATCGCAATAATAGGAATGTGTGTGTAATCGACTCCGGCTTTACTATTTCTGATTTCACTTGTTGTATCGTACCCATTTAGATTAGGCATTTGGCAGTCCATTAAAATTACATCAAAGGATTGTTCTGTGTTTTCTCTCAATGCTTCTAATGCTTCTACGCCATCTGATGCACAGGTGATTTTTACTTTAGTTCGTTTTAAAATCGCCTTAGCTACTTCAATGTTTATCATATTATCGTCTACTAATAATATATGATAAGCAGAAAGGTCAGGATCTACTTGTTCTTCTGTTAAGCCTTTGGGTGGCGCTATAATACAGTCATTACTAGCACCAAATAAGCTTGCTAATTTATAGCTGAATTGATCTTGGGTAAGAGGTTTATTTAAAATATGGCTACCTTCAGGTAACACCATTTTAGTTGGTTTATCGGTCACCATGTCGCGTAAAATTAAAACATACTTTTTATTAAACTGTTTACAGTAATTAATAAGGGCATCAATTTGAGGGTGCTCATCATCAATCAATAATAAGTCAGCCTCAAACTCTTTATGCTCACTAAAGTAGTCGAGTCTTATAATGTTTTCTGCATTTACTTTACAAGTTAATAGCAATAAATCGCACACATTTTGATAGACATTATCGCGCGCTATTAATGCAGCTACGCTAATGCTAGTAGCAAGTTCAATACCTGTGTTTAGTTTTTTCTCTTGTGCGACGTGTAGCTCAACCGTTGCTGTAAATGTACTACCAACGCCCTTTTCACTTATAACAGTGATATTACCACCCATTAACTGAGCGAGCTTTTTACATATAGATAAACCTAAGCCTGTACCACCAAAGTGGCGGGTTGTGCTTGAGTCTTCTTGTGTAAACACTTCAAATAGTTTGTCTATGTTCTCTGGTGCTATACCAATACCAGTGTCTTTTATTGTAAAGCTCATTAATAACTTTGAGTCGGTAATGTACTTAGAACCAATTGTTAGACTTACTTCACCTCGGTGAGTGAATTTAAAAGCATTATTAACTAAGTTAATTAAAATTTGTTTAAGGCGATGGCTGTCGCCAATAACCATTCTGTCTACTACATCTTTAGTATCTAAAAATACTTCAAGACCTTTGCGCTGGCCCTGTAACGCTAAAGAGCTAATCATATCGCTACATACTGTAACAACATCAAATGTATGATTATCAATATCAAGCTTACCCGCTTCTATTTTCGAAAAATCGAGAATATCGTTAATCAAGTTCATCAGTGAGTTAGCACTGCTGTTGGCTAGTTTTAGGTAATGATATTGTTGTTCACTTAAGCCATCTTCTTTGAGCATTTCAAGCATACCCAAAACGCCATTCATCGGTGTACGTATTTCGTGGGATATATTTGCTACAAAATCACTTTTTGCTTGGCTTGCTGCTAATGCTTGATCAATTGCGCGCTCTAGCTCAACAGTCCTTTGTGATACTTTTAGCTCCAAAGTACTGTTCAAACCTTCAAGCTCTGATTGAGTGTTTTTTAACGAGCTAATATTTCTTAAAATAGCCGCTACTTGATAACGGTTATTGTATACATCAAAAATACTGCTGAGCGTAATTGAAAAGTATTGTTTATTGCCATAACCATCTGTGTAAATAGCTTCAAACGGCATTTTTGACCCGTTTGAAATTGTCTCTTCTATACAGTTGTTATCGACTTCATTTAAGTTAAATAAAGAGACAAAGTCAGGACTAACACCTGTAATTGAAGTACCAAAAACCTCTTTAGCCGTGCTGTTAAAGTGAACAATTTCGCCAGTTTGCTCAATTGTAAAAATAGCATCCAGTGAGTTTTCAATTACTTTATTATTTTGCTCTTTTAACGAATTAATTAACAATTTACGGTTGATGAAACGTTGGTATAAAAAGGCAATAATTAAAAATATACCAAAAAAAATGAGTAGCATAACAATAAAGTTTTGACGTCTTTCACTAACCTTTGCTAACAACGTTTTAGTATTAACACTTACACCAAGCTCTAAAGGTAACATCGCAATATCACCCTCAAGCGAAATACGTTTTTTTAATGTATAAGCAATTGGGTAATTACTTAGCGGTAAAGTACCTTGCTCTAGCATTGTGGTTGCAGCGGAAAATTCTTCAGTCCACGTTTTCGCTTTATTAAATTCAAATCCGAAGCGCAGTTGAGAGTTTGGATGATATAGAAATTCACCTTCATTATTCATGAGGTAAATGTGTGTTCCATCTGGCGATTCAACCGTTAAACTTTTTATTAATTTATCAGCAAAGTAGTTAGTGACTAATATTGCAAATATCTTATTTTTTTCATCAAAAACAGGCTTAGCTACACGAAAAGTACTTATATAGGGTTCTTGTATCTGCCCATTTTCACGGTTGTAATTAATAGGAGAAATATAAACACTTTTATTATCGAGCATGCTCGCTTTTATCATGTAATCGCGTTGACCTTTTTTTTGTAATTGCAGGCCTTGCAGTCGATTAATTTCCCCTAGCTGGTTTCGATCAACCCTAACAACTTCTTGCCCACCATCTGCGAGAATAATATAGCGAGCCTGAAGTATGCTGTCATCTGTGCGCATAAAACCACTAAAAATGCTCGCTAAGCGTTCTTCCCAAACGTCAATGTGCGTGCCTAACAAGGGATCAATTTTCTTGTTTTCAGTGGCGCGAGTAATACCTTTAATCGGGGGGGTAGCGTCTAAAAAGCGAATAGCGGTAACACTATCTTTGAGATGGTTTTTTAGTGAAAGGCTTTTTGTTTCAAGCTCACGTTTTAATTCTATTTGAGCTGAATGGTAAACGTCACTTCTTACTTTTTGATCGAACATATATAGAGAAGGCAAAGCTATAAGAACAAATATTATTGTTGCAACGAGCATTAATTTATTATTTTTTGTTACATTCAACAAAATTTTTCTTTTTAGCATTTACCTTCACCATAAATTTTTATTGTTATTAGTATAGAGCATTAACGAAAGAATTGGACCATCTAACTAATCAGTTATCGCTATAATTTTTATAATAAAAAGACTAAATCATTAGTTTTATTTAAAGCTCACTCTCTATATGAATTGTAAATGAATAAGCGTCCCCATATTGACTCACGCAATTTATAAAATAGTTGTTTCAACCGATTATCTTTTTAAAATATAAAAGGTAGCCATTGCTACCTTTTATATATTTTTAGAGTGCTAAATCTATATTATCTAAATAGTACATCTTCTCTGTTAAACCATTTAACGCAAAATGCCAGTAGCCCAGCCGCAATGATTGCAGTAGCTAAAAATATTAAACCCACAAATGTGTAATCAACAGTCCCTTTTACTATTTCTTTAATCGCTAAAGCCACGTTTGTAACAGGAATGAATGCAGTTTTAGCAGTAAGCTCCATATTTGGCATTATTGAAATAATAATAGGGAAAAATACACCCATGCTAAGCGGAGCCATGTAGTTTTGCGCTTCTTTAAACGTACGCGCATAAATAGATATAGCTAAAGCTAAGGCTGAGAATATAGCAGCCACAGGTAGTAGCAGTACAAATATCATCAGTAAATCGGTAACCGCTAATGTACTAAACGCGGCTTTAATAAAATCAAGATCAGCAAATGCTAACGCCAGTGCTATCCAACAGCCCATGCTTAAGACAGTTATGGTTGTGGAGGCAATGGATGTAGTTAACAAAGTTATAAATTTACCAAGCACTAGCTCTGTGCGCGTAATAGGTGTAAGTAGGAGTGTTTCTAGCGTGCCGCGCTCTTTTTCGCCAGCACCTAAATCAATAGCTGGGTAAGTAGCCCCCATTAGTACTAATGGTATAAGTAAGTAAGGTAAAAACCCTCCAATTTTTTCGCCAAGGTTTTCACGTTTATCGGCTGTATCTACTTTAATGACTTCAATTGGATTAAGAATGGATTTTTGAACAGACTCTTCAATACCAAAACTGATTAGCTTTTGAGTTTGTAGCACGTCACTGTATTCTTTTGCGAGCTCTTTAACGCGTTCGAATAAAAAATTGATAGATTTTGAATCGTTAAATACAACCTGCCACTGGCTTTGTTCACCTTTATCTAGTGTTTGCTCAGCATGGCTTGGTAAATAGATACCCATATCGATATCGCCAGCTATAACGCCAGCTTTAAGCTCTTCAATGTTATTAAAGGTTTTAGTGCCTTTATAAAGCTCAAAACTTTTGTGATAAAACACTTTATCAGTAAACTCTTGTGCGTATTCACCATTAATAATGGCATACGTATTTACTTTTTGTTCTGCATCCATCGCTGCTTGTGAGCTTATAAATGCCATTACAGCAAACAATAACGGAAAAATTGCTACAGGGAGCGCAACAACAAATAATAGCGTTTTTTTGTCGCGTAATAACTCTCTTAATTCCTTTTTAAATACCTCAAACATCATGTTTCTCCGTTAATATGTTCATAAACGCTTGATTAAGCTCATCACTATTACCTGCTTGTTTAAATTCATCTACTGTTCCGTCAAAGCAGCTAATACCTTCGTTAATTACAGCGACTCGGTCACATAAAAGTGCAACTTCATCTAAATGATGGGTAGAAAAAATAACAGGAGTACCTTGCGCTTTTAAGCCCTTAATAAATTGAATAACGGTTTGTGTGGTCATTATATCGAGCCCCGTTGTTGGCTCATCGAGCACCACTACTGCTGGGCGATGTACAACAGCACGAGCGATATTCGCTTTTTGTTTCATACCAGTTGATAGGTTTTCAGCGCGTTTATCTACAAATTTATGCATATCAAGCAATGTAAATAGCTCATCACAACGCGATGCAATATCGCTTTTGCTCATACCGTGAAGCTTTGCAAAATACTCTATGTTTTCTTTTACGGTTAAGCGGCCATACAAGCCGGTAGAACCTGATAAAAAACCGATAGACTTACGCCCTAATAACGGTTTTTTTACAATGTCGTTTCCAGCAATTGTTATTGAACCTTCATCGGGCTTTAATGCGGTTGATATCATTCTAAGTGTTGTTGTTTTACCTGCGCCATTGGGTCCTAGTAATCCAAGTACCTCACCCTTCGCGCAGCTAAAGCTTACGTCTCGTACTGAATGAAAATAGTCTTTATCTTCACGAGGATCGATGTCGTCTATTTTATTTTTTTTGTGATCTTTAGTTAGCTTAAATTTCTTTTTAAGCCCAGCAACTTCTATCATGTTCGTATCCTTCGTTTCGCCCTAAAATAATCTGTATTGTTATAAAAAGAGTCGTCTTTGTTTTCATCATGCCAGCCAGGCACGCCTAATAACGGCAGTGGTGAAAGCTGTTTGTTATCGGCTAAGCAGTTATCTATTTTAATCATCTCATAAAGGGCTTGGTCTAGGTACTGATATTGAGTAACTAAATCTTTACAAAATGTTTCATCTGGTACACAAACAAACAATGCTTTACCCGTTAAACCTATATAAGGCTTGGTGAGCATTTCATAATTAGCATGGCCAAACATAAACGCTTTAATGCTTTTTCCCCATTCACTTTTATGCTCAACAAATGCTTTTTTCCATTGGTGATCGCGAAGCAATTCTTGCCATTTAGTATCGCTTATTGCCAATACCACACCACATTCGTCAAAGAGCGTTAATGCATTACGATGTTTAGTACGCTTTTGCAAACCATGCTCAGCTATATCTTGTACATGACGCTGGTTAATAAGCGCTTTGGTTTTAGGAAATAAACACCAAATAAAGCCACCAAACAAGTCATGCCAATTCTCACTGCGCGTAGGTACAACACCCGTTTCAAAAATAACTTGTTCGTAATAACGATCGCCAAAATCTACCTTTGCATCATCTTCAAAAGTAATAGGAATATTATTCGCATTAATAGCGGTTAAAAATGGAGAAAACCACTGCGGAGCCGGCCAATCAGTTAGTTCGTTAACTTTAAATAGCTCACGTAAGTGCGAAAATGCACCGGTTTCTAAACTACTGATTTGCCACTGCTCGGGGGGAGTAAAACGCTTCATTTAAACCTTTAACAATTTATGCCTATAATTTACGAGAAGTTTACCGCAAAAACTGGTTCTACTTAATAGAAGTTAATATACTAATCACAACTTAAAACAAAAAAAGAGCTGACATGAAACATTATTTCTCTCTCTCACTCCTCGCTACTGCTGTTTTAGCAGGTTGCGCAACAACAAGTATTACACCTACTGATGTAACAAATGGTTATAACAGTATTCAAGCTGATGAATTGGCTAAACATGTAAAAGTACTCGCATCAGATGAATTTGGTGGTCGTGCTCCTTCATCACCTGGCGAAAAGCTAACGCTTGATTATTTAACTGCGCAGTTTAAAGCCCTAGGTTTAGAGCCAGGTAATGGCGACAGCTACTTACAAGAAGTTCCACTTGTGTCGCTTGAGGCTGATGCAAACATGGTACTAAGTATTGGTGGTAAAGACTATCAATACAAAAAAGACATGGTTATGGGTAGCAGCCGCATAAGCGCACAAGAAGGCATAGAAAATTCTGAACTTGTATTTGTGGGCTACGGCGTTAACGCACCTGAATACAATTGGAATGATTACGAAGGATTAGACGTTAAAGGCAAAACGGTTGTAATGCTGGTTAACGATCCAGGTTTTGCAACAAAAGACCCTACTTTATTTACTGGCGACGCGATGACCTATTATGGTCGTTGGACATACAAATACGAAGAAGCTAGTCGACAAGGTGCCGCTGGTGCAATTATTATTCATGAAACAGCACCTGCTTCTTACCCGTGGTCGGTTGTTGAAAACTCGTGGAGCGGCGAGCAGTTTGGTTTTCAAAAAGAAAACAACAACATGGACCGTGTAGCCGTTGAAGGCTGGGTTACAACTGACGTAGCAAAAGAGCTCTTTACTAAAGCAGGTTTAGATTTTGATACCGTTAAAACAAATGCTGCTAAAGGTGCTTACCATGTTGATATGGGCGATTTAACTGCTTCTGTTAATGTTAAAAATACGATTAAAAAATCAGTGTCGTATAACTTTATTGCCACTTTACCTGGTAGTGAGAAACCAGATGAGCATGTTATTTACTCGGCTCATTGGGATCACTTAGGTACAGATAAAACACGTAAAGGCGATCAAATTTATAACGGTGCTCACGACAATGCAACGGGTACCGCTGGGCTAATTGAAGTAGCTGAAGCCTTTACTAAACTACCTAAGCACCCTAGCCGCTCAATGACATTTTTAGCGGTAACTGCTGAAGAGCAAGGCTTATTAGGTTCTAAATACTATGCGGCAAATCCAGTAATTGCAGCGGATAAAACAGTCGCTAACATAAACATGGATAGCTTAAATTTATTAGGCAAAGTAAAAGACATGAATGTGGTTGGTATAGGTAAATCACAAATGGATGAGTTTTTAGAAACTGCAGCTAAAGAGCAAGGCAGAACAATATCAGGCGATCCTAAACCGTCATCTGGTGGCTATTACCGCTCTGATCACTTTGCATTCGCTAACATGGGTATTCCGGCTATGTACGCAGGTGGCGGCACCGTCGCTGCTGATGAAGAAACGGCTAATTACCGTAAACGTATGAGCTTAGTACTTCGCGGTTGTTACCATCAACCATGTGACCGTTACCGTGATGAATGGGATTTATCGGGTGCTGTTCAAGATTTACAATTATTTTATAAGGTAGGTTTTGATATTTCTGAAACAGAACAGTGGCCAATCTGGAATACAAACTCTGAATTTCAGCGTAAGTAGTTCTATTTAATCACAGCCTAAAATTTAAGTTTAAACTAATTTGAGTTTAGCTATCGAAAAACTCAAACAGAGTAATCGATTTAAATAGATGCAAATGATATTGATTATCATTTAATTAAAATATACAGTGTGACCTAGTTAATTTATTAGGTCGCATTGTATGATTTCACTTCCTCACATTGGTTTTATTACTCCTGCCTCAAAACGATTTTTGAGCCAAAATAAACGCTTACTGCTGCCTTTATTTATTTTAACTTGCCTTGCAATACCGCAATTACGCGAAATAACAATGACCGCACTCAGTGATGCATTTTTTCAAGTAAGTGTGTTTGTTGCTGCTACCCTTTTAATTTATTACTACGCTATAGAACACTTACCTCAATTAGAGCTTAGTTATTTAAGTGCCAAGTCCCCTATTTTAGAAATTAGCTTTGCAGCGGTTTTAGGTGCATTACCTGGCTGTGGTGGCGCTATTATTGTGGTTACTCAATTTACGAAAGGCCAAGCAAGCTTTGGTGCTATTGTTGCTGTGCTAACAGCTACAATGGGCGATGCAGCATTTTTATTACTTGCTACCCACCCTACTGAAGGCTTGTTAATTATGGGAATAGGGTTAGTTGTGGGTACATTTAGTGGTTTACTGGTTAATACAATACACAAAAAAGACTTTTTACGCCCAACAGTGCAAGAACAAAAGCACCAAATTAAAATACTCTCAACTAACATTATTAAAATCAGTAAACCGGTTTGGATGGTAGCAATTATCCCAAGCCTTATAATTGCCTTTTTGATTGCGTTTAATGTTGATTTTTCACAGTTTGGTTCAAACACAAGCACTGTAATTGCGCTATTTGGTGCATTAATGGCTTTATTTATTGTTAGTATTTGGGCACTTTCGTCAAGAGGTGAAAGCTATCAAGAAGTAACGTCAGAAGACGATGCATGTAACCCTCCTTCTAAAATAATAAAAGTATTACAAGATACCCATTTTGTTACGGCATGGGTTGTAGCCTCTTTTATGCTATTTGAGATTTTGGTTAACATTGCCGGACTTGATTTAAAAACGTGGTTTGTACATTACGCCTATTTAGCCCCATTAATTGCAGTGCTTATTGGATTTCTACCCGGCTGTGGCCCGCAAATAATTGTTACAACGCTTTATATTCAAGGCATTATTCCCTTTAGTGCTTTAGCAGGAAACGCAATTTCTAACGATGGTGATGCGTTATTCCCAGCAATAGCAATGGCGCCCAAAGCTGCAGTTATAGCTACACTTTATACGTCTATTCCCGCATTAATAGTTGGTTATGGATTGTATTTTTTTGCTGAAATTTAAAAAATGAGATTTAAAAACGCAAAAAAGCTCAGCAATTGCTGAGCTTTTAACATGTTAAGTTATTCTTACTTATACAGTAGTTGGTTCTACTGCTAATTCTTTTGGATTTGGACCAAAATCGTTCTCGCCTTCGTGCGAATCTTGCGCAAGAAAAACAATTAAAACAATCCAACCGATGATTGGTACTAACCAAAGTAACTGCCACCAGCCTGAACGGCCTGTGTCATGAAGACGACGTGCACCCGCACTTAAGCCAGGAATTAATAGCGCTAAGCTATAAATAGAGCCAATGAACATTGTACCTAGTACACCATCAATCGCATTACAAACTACTGAAAAAATGAAGTTAAATAATATAAACATCCAATATGCTTTACGACGATTACGGCCTGAAAAATCTGCGTAGCTACGCAACGCGTTCATATAATGTTCCATGAAATTTCCTTAGTGTTATTTTTTATATTCCCTAACGGGGTTAATCTAATTACTTTTTAGTAACATTTGTATCTTAATTAAAAACAGCTCAAATTAAAACAAAAAACCAGCTAAAAGCTGGTTTTTATTACATATTAACAATTTAGCTGTTAACTCATAGCCATCATCATTGCTGATGGATTTTCTAAGTACGATTTCCATAAATTATTAAAACGAGCAATAGTGCCCCCATCAATAACACGATGATCGCCAGACCAGCTCACTTGCATAATAGCTTTACTTACAACTTGCCCACTTTCGTCAAAACGCGGTAAATGCTGTAGTTTACCAAGCGCAACAATCGCCACTTCTGGTTTATTAATTATAGGGGTCGCAATAGTGCCGCCAATCGCACCAATGTTAGAGATGCTAATTGTCCCACCTTTTAAATCATCCGGTGCAACACGCCCTTCTCGCGCTGAATGAGTTAAGCGGGTTAAATCATTTGCCACATCAACAATGCTCTTACTCTGGCACGATTTAATATTAGGCACTAACAAGCCGATTTTAGAATCAACCGCTATACCAATATTATGATCGTTATAATAGGTAAGCTCTGAGCATTCATCGTTCACTTTTGAATTAAGTACAGGGTACTCTTTCATTGCTAGCGACAATGCTTTTACAAAAAATGGCATCATAGTGAGTTTTACGCCTTGTGCTTTGTACTGCTCTTTTAAAGAACTACGCAAAGCTATAAGCTGTGTTAAGTCTATTT
Organism: Pseudoalteromonas sp. NZS100; assembly: GCF_015864815.1. Taxonomy (NCBI): domain Bacteria; kingdom Pseudomonadati; phylum Pseudomonadota; class Gammaproteobacteria; order Alteromonadales; family Pseudoalteromonadaceae; genus Pseudoalteromonas; species Pseudoalteromonas sp. NZS100. The sequence goes on along the minus strand of NZ_JADYWM010000005.1, from coordinate 228,094 downwards.
CGTCACTAAACGTAAAGTGCGGAATAGTTGAAACCGACGCTACCATTTGCTTGGCCATGGCCGCTTTAATGCCTTTAATTTGTTCGACTCTTACGCCACCGCTATGATTCTGCGTTTGGTTTTGTACTGCACTTTGAGAAACATCGCTATCAAGCGGTGAAGTATCAATAGTATTTGGCACTTCGCCTTTTACAAACTCTTCAATATCTTGCTTGTAAATACGTCCATTTTTACCACTACCTGGTACACAGGTTAAATCAACATCAAGTTCACGTGCTTTTCGACGAACCGCAGGCGATGCCACCGCTTTTTGATTGATAACTTTAGCAGCTTGCTGCGTTTTAACAGGGGCAACTTTTTCAACTTTAGCATTAGTTTGTGCCTTTACGACCGCTTGGTTTATATCAACATTTGGCTTAGCTGCACTGCCCGCAATTGTCATTTGAAACAACGGGCTATGTACTTTGGCTATTTCGCCTTTTTGATAATATAACTTTTGTACAGTGCCTGTATATTTTGCCGGAATTTGTACTAATGCTTTGTCGGTCATTACGTCACAAACCGCTTGGTCTTCTTCTATTTCGTCGCCTTCAGCAACTAACCAATCAACAATCTCACACTCAACAATACCTTCACCAATATCTGGTAATATAAAGTCCTCAACCACATCAGCTGCATCATTAGTTTTATTTCCAGCTTGTACTGGCTCTTGTACTACTTCATTGCTAATGCTTTCACCTGCTACATCCATAGCAAATAAAGGAGCGTGTACCTTAGCAATCTCTCCTTTTTGATAATATAACTTTGAAATTACGCCATCATGCACTGCCGGAATTTGTACTAATGCTTTGTCTGTCATAACATCGCAAATTGGCTGATCCTCAGATACGGTATCGCCTTCTTGTACTAGCCACTCAACTACTTCGCATTCAACAATGCCTTCACCAATATCGGGTAATATAAAATCTTTAGCCATGGTAACCCCTAAAAATCCATTGATTGTTTAATTGCAGCCAACACTTTTAGTGCATCCGGTACGTATTCTTTTTCAAGTGCCAGCGGGTATGGGGTATCTAGACCACATACACGTAAAATTGGCGACTCTAAATGCAAGAAACACTCTTGTTGTATTGTTGCTGCTATCTCTGCACCAAAGCCATTGGTTATAGGCGCTTCATGACTCACGATTAAACGGCCGGTTTTAGTAACCGATTTAGCAATCGTTTCAACATCCCAAGGTAAAATACTACGAAGGTCAATTACTTCACAGCTTATACCTTGCTCGCTTGCTTGCTTTGCTGCATCTTCAATAATCTCCATTTGAGCACCCCACGCTAAAAGCGTAATATCACTACCCTCTTGTACTACTTCAGCCGTGCCTAATTCAATACTATAATCTTCTTCTGGCACTTCGCCAATTGATGCACGATATAAACGCTTAGGCTCAAAAAATATGACCGGGTTATCATCTTTAATTGATGCACGTAATAACCCTTTAGCTTGATAAGGGTTACGCGGTACAACTACTTTCAAACCTGGTGTGTGCGCAAAATACGCTTCGGGTGATTGTGAATGGTACAAACCACCGGCAATACCACCGCCATAGGGCGTACGAATAGTTAAGTTACCGACATTAAATTCATTACCACTGCGATAACGAAACTTAGCGGCTTCATTTACTATTTGATCAAACGCTGGAAAAATATAATCAGCAAATTGAATTTCTGCTAATGCAGGCGCACCAAAAGCCGCTAAACCATTAGCAAAACCTAAAATACCTTGCTCGGTTAAAGGCGTATTAAAAACACGATGTTTACCGTACTTCTCTTGCAAGCCAGATGTTGCTCTAAATACACCACCGAAGTAACCAACATCTTCACCAAAAATACAGGCTTGAGGGTGTTCATTCATCGTAATATCCAGAGCAGAGTTAATTGCGTGGAGCATGTTCATTTTAGCCATTACTTAATTCTCCCTGCGGTTACTGGGTAAGCATCTGGATGCTGTTTTATATGTTCTTTTAGTTGCTCGTACTGGCGTTGCAATAATGGAATTGGTGTATCGTAAACGTCAGATATCAATTCTTCTAAAGCGGGCTTCGCAACAACTTCAGCACGTTTAAGCGCTGCTAAAATTTCTTCACGAATCGACTCTTTTGCTTTTATATCGTCTTCTTCGTTTAACCAGTCTTGCTTGACCAGCCATTTTCTAAATTTATCAATAGGACACGTTTGATGATTCGCTTCTTCATCTTTAGAACGATAACCACTTGGATCGTCTGACGTAGAATGCGCTCCTAAACGATAAGCAATCGATTCAATAAGTACAGGCTCACCTTGTGTTGAGGTAATTTCGCGTGCTTTTTTAGTTGCCGCATAAACAGCAAGTGCATCTGTGCCATCAACACGAATTGTTTTAATGCCATAGCCCACACCACGAGAGGCAATACCATCGCCTTTAAACTGCTCATCAGCAGGGGTTGATATGGCATAACCGTTATTACGTGCAAAAAATATAACCGGCGCTCTGTGAACCGCTGCCATATTTAAACCGGCATGAAAGTCACCTTCAGATGCAGCACCTTCACCAAAATAACAAATGGTTACATTATCAATTGTGCTGGAAAGCTCGCCTGTTTTAGCGTCGATGTGCTTTATTTTTTGGCCATATGCATAACCTGTTGCCTGTGGTATTTGCGTACCCAATGGCGATGAGATCGTCATGTAGTTTAGCGCTTTAGAACCATAGTGAATTGGCATTTGACGGCCTTTACCTAAATCCAATTCATTTGAAAACATTTGGTTCATAAATTGATCAAGCGTAAAGCCACGATAATGCAGTGCTGCCTGTTCACGATATTGAGCCATGATCATATCGTTTTGATCAAGTGCAGCAGCAGAGGCTGTAACTGCGGCTTCTTCGCCTAGGCATTGCATATAAAAACTAACACGGCCTTGGCGCTGCGCGCCTTGCATACGTTCATCTAACAAACGTATAAAACGCATTGTTTCATATAACTTAATAGCGGTATGTTTTGAAATATCAGGTGCGGTTGCACTAGGATGAATGTCGCCGTCCTCAGTTAAAATACTAAGGGTTGGAATATTAAGCGCTTGACCATCAATAAATTCAAGCTCGTGGTTAATATTCAGCGATACGTTATTTGGATTACTCATAACCTACCTTCTTTTGTTGTCGGTAAAACAGTGCCCCTTTAAATTATTATTATGGGTGATTGCTGCTGGTTAAACTTTGCAACATCTGCACTATCTTTAATTAAAGCTGCCAACACTTTACGTTAACGTAAAGTGTTATTCAACAGATCTGGGACGAAACAAAAGCAAATACAGGTTAAATAAGTGGCAAGTTAACGATACGATTACTTTAATTAATAGTAATCATATAGTTAACTTGAAGACATCAGTGGTCTGATGAGTTTAATTAGACGAAATTGCTATCAATATCCATTGGAATAACTGTAAGGAGTGCTCTTTGCCCTAATGCTACGCTCGCATTTGGGAAAATAATAGCCTCTCCTTCAACGTCAGCGTAAATCGCTTTATCACCGTCGGTTGCAAGTAGTTCACCTTTCGCAAAGCCAGTAAAGTTCTCAGCATTATCAGAAAAAGGAAAACTAAAATCGTCCTGCGTTCTATTAATTGTGCGATGGACAGCAAATAACTCAAAATCGTTTGCATTAAATTCAGGATATTCAACTTCATTTTGACTAATTAATGCAGTTAAGGTTTGCTTTGTTTTTTCAAAGCGAGCCATGTCGTTTTGGCCAAATGGTTTAACTTGACCTAGCTCTACGGTAAATGAATCAGCTCCATGTATAAATGACGAATAATAGCTAAATGTTGTTGCAGGAGATTTCATCATAAGTACGGTATTTACACCACAACTCAATAAAAATTGTAACTGCGACTTTTTCCAAGGCTTACCATGTAAAAATGGATACACAGCAAATTTTTCGTTTTTAGAGCCTCTAATTGCAGTGTGTAAGTCGTAGTGACACCGGCTACTGCCTTGCTCGCCACGCGTATAAAAATCGCTTACGTATTGCTCAAGCTTTGCAGCACGGGTACGCTCATTATTCATTGGTACACCTTCAACTGTATGATGACCATTAAATAATCTATTTAAGTTTTCTTCTACAAAACGCAGGCCAATATTAATTGATTGTGGATTACCATAAATAAACAAAGCGCGCTGTTTAAGTATCAGCTCGCCTTTTATAATTTGTTTAATAAGTGCATCACAAATTTCAATTGGCGCAGTTTCGTTACCGTGTACGGCGCTTGAATAAACTACATCTTTTGACGTTGTAACAGCAGGTTGAAACTCGATTACACCGGTATCGTGTATATTTACACGAGTTCCATTATCTAAAACAAACTCACCTGCATCTAAATGCCATTCGTTATTGCAACTAAGCGTTAAAAAATCGCCAGTGTGTTTTAATTCATTTAAGTAAGATGGATTGGCTGACATATAATAAGCCCTTAAAAAATAATGTGAGAGTAGACTCTTATGAATATATTTTTATATACACAAGGTATAGAAACGAAAACGGCTGAATAAATCAGCCGTTTTAGAATTATTAGATTAAGTTAGCTTATAACTGAATCTACAAGCTTTTTAGCTTCTTTTTCAAGTAATGCTAAATGCTCTTCACCTTTAAATGATTCAAGGTATATTTTATAAATATCTTCGGTACCTGATGGACGCGCTGCAAACCAGCCGTTCTCAGTTACCACTTTTAAACCACCAATGGCGGCATCGTTACCTGGTGCATGAGTCAATTTTTGCAAAATAGGCTCGCCAGCAAGTGTATCTGCTTTAACATCAGAAGCACTCAATGCTTTTAAACGTGCTTTTTGACCGCTTGTGGCTGGTGCATCTAGGCGTTTATAAATTGGAGAACCAAACTCTTGTTCTAATTCTTTATAAAGCACTGATGGCGTTTTACCTGTCACAGCCAAAATCTCTGCGGCTAATAAACCCATAATGAAGCCGTCTTTATCTGTACACCATACAGAACCATCAAAACGTAGGAATGCAGCACCTGCGCTTTCTTCGCCACCAAAGGCAAGCTTGCCTTTGCTTAAGCCTTCAACAAACCATTTAAAGCCTACTGGTACTTCTTTAACCTTACGGTTGTTGCGAGCAGCTACTTTGTCGATCATAGAGCTAGAAACCAATGTTTTGCCAATTTCTACGGTTTCATTCCAATCACGGTGTTTAAGTAAGTAATCGATTGCCACTGCTAAAAAGTGGTTTGGATTCATTAAGCCATCTGGCGTTACAATACCGTGACGATCGTAGTCAGGGTCATTACCAATAGACACATCAAAATCATCTTTTAGTGCAATAAGATTTGCCATTGAATAAGGTGATGAACAATCCATACGAATTTTGCCGTCTTTATCAAGTGGCATAAAAGCAAAACGTGGATCAACAACATCATTAACTACGGTTAAATCTAAATTATATTTTTTTGCAATGACTGGCCAAAAATTAATACCTGAACCACCTAATGGATCAATACCAATTTTAATACCTGCATCGCTGATTGCTTTTAGATTAACGATATTTGCTAAGTCATCAATATAAGGAGTCATTAAATCTTCGTAGCGGATAAAGCCCGAACGCGATGCTTTAGCGAATGGGAATAACTCAACTTCAACTAAATCTTCTAATAAAAGTTGATTAGCTCTGTCTTCAATCCACTTAGTTACGTCGGTATCAGCTGGTCCGCCATTAGGTGGATTGTATTTAAAGCCACCATCTTCAGGAGGGTTATGCGAAGGCGTAACAACAATCCCGTCTGCTAATTCATTTGGGTGTAGTTTATTGTGGCTCACTATAGCGTGGCTGATAACTGGCGTTGGTGTAAAATCACCGTTTTCTTGCGTTATCACTTGCACTTCGTTAGCAACTAATACTTCAATAGCCGAGTTAAATGCCGCTTCACTCAATGCGTGTGTGTCTTTGCCTAAAAATAACGGACCAAATATGTCATTTTGTTTTCTGTAATCACAAATAGCCTGAGTAATCGCTAGAATGTGTGACTCGTTAAATTTAACATCGTAAGAACAACCACGGTGCCCTGAAGTACCAAAGGCAACACAATGATCTGGATTTTGTTCAAGATCAGGTTCGTTTAAGTAGTACGCAGATACTAATTTAGGTACGTTAACCAATGCCGATTGTGGAGCAGTTTTGCCTGCGCCTGAGTGAATAGCCATTATATTTCCTTACAGGTAATCGCGAATTTTTTCAGCTTGCTCTGCACTATATCCAAGGCAAAGAGCAACTTCATGAAGCATCATTTTTTTACGTGTTGTATTAGAATTAGTCATAACCCAATATTCACTATCGGTTATGTTCTTAGGGTTCATACTACTCCCGCTGTTTACTAAAGCTTCTTTACTAGTAGCAAAGTAAACACGGTCACGCCCTTTTATGTCTAATACCGCAGAAAAATCAGTTTTATGTGTGCGGTAAAATGCACTTAAAATAAACAAAAAGCGTCCAACAACGCCCTTTTGCATTGCCAGCTCTTCTTTATTTAATACATTAAAAACATTATCGCTTTTTTGCTTCACTGGTGCGTGAGCTAAAGGCGTTTGTTTTTTTGCAGTCTCAGCAGCAGATGGCTCTGAGCTTTTTAATGTGGCGGTAGACGTAGTCGCAGTTTGATTATTTTGAGTTAGTTCTACGTTTGCGGTTTGAATTTTTTCGCCGCTCAGATTTAATAAACGACGTAAAATAGTGGATGCACTTTCACCAATACTTTGCGTATTGCTTGCAATATATTGATATAACTCGTCGTCTATGTCGATTTGTTTCATGTTCTTCCTGTCATTACGGGTCACATTTTTTTCTCCCGTGTGATTATACCCAAACCAATCAGAAATGCGAGTTACAACAAGCACTCCCGTAAACATATTAATATTTACCTAATTGTTGTTGATTTAACGCCCAAAAGCCCAATTTAATAAATAGTCGCTGTATTTTTTGCTTTTTAGAGCAATGCTCGGCAAACTATGGCGAAATTTTCAGGAGGCGGGTATGCAGTTAAATTACAGGCAACAAGGGCAAGGTCCTAATGTTATTTTGATACATGGGCTTTTTGGATCATTAGAAAACCTAAATGTAATCGCAAAACCATTAAGTGAACACTTTAATGTTATTAACGTTGATTTACGCAACCACGGACTTTCACCGCATAGCAAGGAAATGAACTACCCGGCAATGGCTCAAGATATTGTTGAGTTATTAGCAGATTTGAACATAGATAAAGCACATTTAGTTGGGCATTCTATGGGTGGTAAAGTGGCAATGGAATTAGCGCTTACACATCCTGAACTTGTAAATAAGCTTGTTGTACTTGATATAGCACCTGTTAGTTACCCCGCTCGCCACACAAAAATATTACAAGCATTAAAAGCGGTTTCAGCGCAGTCAATAGACGATAGAAAGCAAGCTGATGTAATTATGCAACCTTATATAGAAGAACTGGGAGTGCGACAGTTTCTACTTAAAAGTCTCGCTAAAAATGAGGAAGGTCATTTTGCATGGCGGTTTAACTTAAATGTGCTTGACGAAAAATATTCTACAATCACATCCAATGTTAATGAAAATAATTCTTGTTCATGCGATACTCTTTTCATTAAAGGTAATGATTCTGACTATATTTTGCCTGAGCATCGTACTGCAATTAAAGCTCGCTTTAAAAATACTAAAGCTAAAATAATTCATGGCGCAGGCCATTGGCTTCATGCTCAAAAGCCACTTGCTGTAAATAAAGCGATAAACGACTTTTTAACTGCGGTTTAAAGTAATTTTAATCGCGTGTTTTTGATTTTGCGCACTAAATATATGAATAATTATATGCTATAGTACGCGCCGTTTAATTTAAAGGTTATACGTTGATGGTCAGTCAGTTAATTAACGAATTTGATACCCTAGGGTTGTATTTTGGCTTAGCCGGTATTTTCATATTCATCGGCATGGCAATTAAAGACGTACTAAAAAGTGGCAATGTGCCTAAGTTCGGACAATACATTGTCTGGGGCGTGCTCTTTTTAGGTTGTTCGGGCTTTATTGCTAAAGGGCTTATTCAAGTATTTTGGCAAGGCGCAGGTGTAGGTTAAGCATGGCGAAGTCAGAAACAGATAGAACTACACTCGATTTATTTGAATACGAAAAACGCCCAGGCAGACCTAAAACCAATCCCCTTTCACGGGATATGCAGTTAAAGGTAAATAAACGTAATCAAATAAAAAGAGATAAAGCACGTGGTTTAAAGCGTGTTGAATTTAAAGTTTCATCGCAGTTATATCAAGCATTGAGTGATATGGCAGATGCACAAAATATTAGCCGCAGTGCGCTGATTGAAACAATTTTACAAGAAAGATTGGCTATTGATACATAAAAGGTTTTAAATCCATGGCAAGTGTAGGCATTTTTTTCGGAAGTGACACAGGTAACACAGAACACGTAGCAAAAATGATCCAAAAAGAATTGGGTAAAAAGCTAGTGGCTGTTCATGATATTGCAAAAAGCTCTAAAGAAGAGATTGCTGAATTTGATTTGATCTTATTCGGTATCCCTACTTGGTACTACGGCGAAGCACAATGTGACTGGGATGATTTTTTTCCAGAGCTTGAAGAAGTAGACTTTGAAGGTAAACTTGTCGCTATTTTTGGTTGTGGAGACCAAGAAGATTACGCTGAGTACTTTTTAGATGCTATGGGCATGATCAACGATATCGTTACTGAGCGTGGCGCTATTGTGGTTGGTCATTGGCCGAGTGAAAGCTATGACTTTGAAGCATCTAAAGGCATGGCTGATGATAAACATTTTGTAGGTTTGGGTATCGACGAAGACCGCCAACCAGAGCTTACAGAACAACGTGTTAAAGCATGGTCTGCTCAAGTATATGAAGAAATGTGTTTAAGTGAATTAGCTGACTAATTTACTGCATATATCGCTAACTGTTTAAATAATTATCAAACAGTTAGCGTTTTAAGCTTTAGTGGCAATATAAATCAATTGTTCTTTGCACTTAACGCTTAGGCACGTTATCCTGTTTGTTGCTAATGTGTCGTGTACATCTTTGCAAGATGTCTAGTATAACCAAATAAAATTGAGACAGATTTAATGACTGATCATAACTTGGAACTTAAAAAAGCCGGTTTAAAAGTAACTTTACCGCGTATTAAAATATTAGAGATTTTACAATCTCCAGATAACCAACACATCAGCGCTGAAGATGTTTACAAAATTCTTTTGGATTTAGGCGAAGAAATTGGTCTTGCAACTGTATACCGCGTACTTAACCAATTTGATGATGCGGGTATTGTAAGCCGTCATCACTTTGAAGGTGGCAAATCAGTATTTGAACTTTCTGGAAGCACACACCACGATCATTTAGTATGTTTGAAATGTGGCAAAGTGGTAGAGTTTGAAGATGAAATGATTGAACGTCGTCAACTTGAAATTTCTGAAGAAAATGGTATTACACTTACAAACCACTCTTTATATTTATACGGTGAGTGTAATGATAAAGCAGCGTGTAAAGAGTTTAGCGACGCTAACAGCTAATACCGCTTTTAAAAAGCAATAAAAAACCTGCTAAGTGCAGGTTTTTTTGTGTCTAAAATACGCTTGTAATAAACATACCCAGTAAAAACTGGGTATGTTTAGATATTACTTATTGAGTTTTAGACCATGAATCGCGAAGACCCACTGTTTGGTTAAATACAACGTTCTCTGATTTAGAATCACGAGAGAAATAACCTGTACGCTCAAACTGAAAGCCCTGCTCAGCTTGTGAATTGGCAAGCGATGGCTCTAATTTAGCGTTTGATAAAACAACCAGTGACTCTGGGTTTAATGTTGTTTCAAACTCATCAGCGGCTGCTGGATTTGGCACACTAAACAAACGATCGTATAAACGAACTTCTGCGGTAATAGACTCTGGTGCTGAAACCCAGTGAATAACACCTTTTACTTTACGTCCGTCACTTGGATTTTTACCCAGTGTTTCAGCATCGTAAGTACAGAAAATAGTTGTGATTTCGCCGTTTTCGTCTTTTTCAACACGCTGTGCTTTAATAACATAAGCACCACGTAAACGTACTTCTTTATCAAGCACTAAACGTTTGAATTTGTTATTCGCTTCTTCTTTAAAGTCTTCTCGTTCTATATAGATTTCACGAGTAAATGGTACATCACGGCGACCCATTTCTTCTTTATTTGGGTGATTAGCCACAGATAAAACCTCAACCTTGTCTGCATCGTAATTTTCAATAACAACTTTAACAGGATCGAGTACGGCCATTGCACGCGGTGCATTTTCGTTTAAATCTTCACGGATACACGCTTCAAGCATGCCCATTTCAACCATATTCTCTTGCTTTGTTACACCAATGCGCAAACAAAACTCACGAATTGAGCCAGGTGTATAACCACGGCGACGTAGGCCTGCAATTGTAGGCATACGTGGGTCATCCCACCCTTCTACATGGTTATTTACCACTAAGTCGCTTAGCTTACGCTTAGACATAATTGTGTATTCAAGATTTAAACGTGAAAACTCAATTTGCTGTGGGTGACACTCTAAACTAATGTTATCAAGTACCCAATCGTATAAACGACGGTTATCTTGGAATTCTAATGTACATAACGAATGTGTAATGCCCTCTAGCGCATCAGAAATACAGTGCGTAAAGTCATACATTGGATAAATGCACCACTTGTCTGCTGTTTGATGATGATGAGCAAAACGTACACGGTAAATAATTGGATCGCGAAGCACCATAAATGAGCTTGCCATATCAATTTTTGCACGCAAGACACATTCACCTTCTTTGAATTCGCCAGCACGCATTTTTTCAAATAACGCTAGGTTTTCTTCAACTGAAGTATCTCTGTATGGGCTGTTTTTACCTGGCTCTTTTAATGTGCCACGATATTCACGTGCTTGATCTGCTGTTAAAAAACAAACGTACGCTAAACCTTTTTCAATTAACTCAACAGCGTAGCCATATAAAGTATCAAAATAATTAGAAGAATACTTTATATCACCATCCCAATTGAAACCTAACCACTGAACATCTTCTTTTATAGAATTAACGTAGTTAATATCTTCTTTTTCTGGGTTTGTATCGTCGAAACGTAGGTTACATAAACCATTGTAATCTTTTGCGATGCCAAAATTTAAACAAATTGATTTGGCATGACCAATATGCAAAAAACCATTTGGTTCAGGTGGGAAACGTGTATGCGTAGTGGCATGTTTTCCACTTGATAAGTCTTCATCAATTCGGGTTCTAATAAAGTTACTTGGGCGATTCTCAGTTTCCGCCATAGGAGTGCAGTCCTCTAAATATTACGTAATAACAAAACTAATGCATTATTACAAAAACATACACTAACATACAGCAATAGATTAAGGTTTATTTTAGATATTGCTTAACTTTAATTCAGCTTAACTCTTGTTTATGAATAAAATTTGTTTTAGCGCAATATTTAAGTCATCAAAGCCAATTATAGTAGCAAAATAACCTACTTTATAAGGATTCGAAGATGGCTACACTTAATCAACATCGTGTATATATTCCAACTAACGCACGCGCAAACCACTACCTTTTAGCAGAAATCACCCCTAATCAAGATTTTTACAAAAGTTTTAGTGATATAAATTGTTGCTATGAACGTATTGCGCGCCAACTGTTTGCTTCTTGCGATGAATATGAGCTTTATAATGTGCACTTATTAGCGAATGATAAACTGCCCGTTGTAAGGTTTAATGATGAGTCTTATCAGTTTGAGACAGATAAACAGATGCTCTTTTTTTATAACCCTTGCTATCATGAAGCGCATAAGATTTATTACACTGAAGGTACACCGAGTAAAAAAATACGTATTCTATTTTTAGCTACAGGCGATGATTTACGAGCCAACTCTGCAGAATTTCATAATAAAGTTCAAAAAGTCTTAAACACTCTACAAGAACAACTTTTAGTAAATCAATCCCAGTTTAAGCTTCGCGATCATCAACACTTAACATATGACCTATTTGCTAAAGAAAAAGGCAATAAAGAAAGCTATGGTTACAAATTAAGAAGCCTTTTCCCTCGCTATCAGTCAAGACAATGCAGCATACCCAATGATTACGCAGAGATGACTTACGCGACTTTTACTATACCGGTTTCGCGCGCTATTAAAACGCAATTTCAAACACTAATGAACACAAATGACTATGCTAAATTTTATGACTACTTTGCCTACTCATTTATACGTGCGTGTCAAAATAACAACCTGAATCATGGCGCTATGGTTGCTAATGGCGCAACACCTATTATACGAAACAGTAAAATTGATAAAAGTGAAGGCAATGCAGAACTTCAAAAATTAAGTTTTGATATTGACTCTAATGAAAATCAGATTAAGTATTTTTATGAGGCAAGTAAACTAGTAGAGACCCTACATTTTGTAGTGGTTGCTACGCAACAGGATAAACATGAAATGGGGTACGGTCGATTTATGAACCAAGTGGAAAAAACAATTCATTCTCTGTGCAATGAGCTAGCCATAAATAAGCAGCGACAAGATTTATCTGTACGTTTTTTCCAACATATCAGTTACCCGTTCTAAATTTTCAGCTAATAACAAAAAGGCCCGCATATGCGGGCCTTTTTAAAGGAAACAAGCGATTACCAGCCTGTTTTCTCTTTAAGTGCTTTACCGATATCAGCAAGTGAACGTACAGTTTTTACGCCCGCAGCTTCTAATGCAGCAAATTTCTCATCAGCAGTACCTTTACCACCGGCAATGATTGCGCCAGCGTGACCCATACGCTTACCTTCTGGTGCAGTAACACCAGCAATGTAAGATACTACAGGTTTAGTTACGTTTGCTTTGATGTACTCTGCAGCTTCTTCTTCTGCAGTACCACCAATTTCACCAATCATTACGATTGCTTCAGTTTGTGGATCTTTTTCGAACATTTCTAGAACGTCGATAAAGTTAGTACCTGGAATTGGATCACCACCAATACCAACACACGTAGACTGACCAAAACCAGCATCAGTAGTTTGCTTAACTGCTTCGTACGTTAAAGTACCAGAGCGAGAAACAATACCTACTTTACCAGGTTTGTGGATATGACCAGGCATGATCCCAATCTTAGTCTCACCAGGAGTGATAACACCTGGACAGTTAGGCCCGATCATACGAGTACCTGTTTGATCTAGTTTGATTTTAACATCAACCATATCAAGCGTAGGGATACCTTCAGTGATACAAACAATCAGCTCGATGCCAGCATCGATAGCTTCTAAGATTGCATCTTTACAGAAAGGAGCTGGTACGTAGATAACTGAAGCAGTTGCGCCAGTTTCTTGAACAGCATCACGAACTGTGTTGAATACAGGAAGACCAAGGTGCGTTTGACCGCCTTTACCTGGGCTTACACCACCAACCATTTGTGTACCGTACTCAAGCGCTTGCTCTGAGTGGAAAGTACCTTGGCCACCAGTGAAACCTTGACAGATAACTTTTGTATCTTTATTGATTAATACAGACATTATTTGCCCTCCGCAGCAGCAACAACTTTCTCAGCAGCGTCTGTTAGTGATTCAGCAGCAATGATATCTAGACCTGAGTTCTTAAGAACTTCACGACCTAATTCAGCATTAGTACCTTCTAAACGTACAACTACAGGTACATTTACGCCAACTTCTTTAACTGCGCCAATGATACCTTCAGCAATCATGTCACAACGTACGATACCGCCAAAGATGTTTACTAAAACAGCTTTAACATTATCGTCAGAAAGGATGATTTTGAATGCTTCAGAAACACGTTCTTTAGTCGCGCCGCCGCCAACATCTAGGAAGTTAGCCGGTTTTCCGCCGTGTAGGTTTACGATGTCCATAGTACCCATTGCTAGGCCTGCACCGTTAACCATACAACCAACATTGCCATCTAGAGCAACGTAGTTAAGCTCGAAGCTTGCTGCGTGTGCTTCACGTGCATCTTCTTGAGATGGATCGTGGAACTCACGGATTTTAGGTTGACGGTAAAGTGCATTACCATCAATACCGATTTTTCCGTCAAGACAGTGAAGGTTACCTTCGTCTGTAATTACTAACGGGTTGATCTCAAGTAGTGCGAAATCAAAATCAGTAAACATGTTACCAAGACCCATAAAGATCTTAACAAACTGCTTCATTTGTACTGGGTTAAGACCCAATTTGAAGCCTAGTTCACGTGCTTGGTAAGCTTGAGGACCCACTAATGGATCAATTTCAGCTTTGTGGATAAGCTCTGGTGTTTCTTCTGCAACAGTTTCAATTTCAACGCCGCCTTCAGTAGACGCCATGAAAACTACTTTGCGAGATGCACGGTCAACTACTGCACCTAGGTACAATTCGTTAGCAATGTCAGTACAGCTTTCAACTAAAATTTTAGCTACTGGCTGACCTTTCTCGTCTGTTTGGTAAGTAACTAGGTTTTTACCCAACCAGTTAGCTGCAAACGCTTTTACTTCGTCGATAGTTTTTACTAGCTTTACACCGCCAGCTTTACCACGTCCACCTGCGTGAACCTGAGTTTTAACAACCCACATATCACCGCCGATTTTTTCAGCAGCTGCTGCAGCTTCTTCAGGTGTATCGCAAGCGAAACCCTGAGAAACTGGTAAACCATATTCGGCAAAAAGTTGTTTTGCCTGATACTCATGCAAATTCATGATGCTTTATCCAATTTTTTATACTAAAAGAGCTGAATATTTTTTCAAATAAACAACTATCCCAAATTGCGCACCTAGTATAGATCCCAAGGCTTAACATGAAAACCCCAGTAAGACCAAAGGCGCAAAAAAAAAGCTGTGAATGTTCATTCACAGCTTACATTTCATACAACTAGATTAAACATCTAGCAATAAGCGAGTTGGATCTTCAAGTAACTCTTTAATAGTCACTAAGAAACCAACAGATTCTTTACCATCAATGATACGGTGGTCATAAGAAAGTGCTAAATACATCATAGGTAGTATTTCTACTTTACCATTTACAGCCATCGGACGGTCTTGGATTTTATGCATACCCAAAATTGAAGACTGTGGCAAGTTAATGATAGGTGTAGATAGTAATGAACCAAATACGCCGCCATTAGTGATAGTGAAATTACCACCGGTCATATCTGCAAGCGTTAGCTTACCATCACGACCTTTAAGTGCTAATTCACGAATACCCTTTTCGATTTCAGCAACAGATAGTTTGTCACAATCTTTAAGTACTGGAGTAACTAAACCACGTGGAGTAGATACTGCAATGCTAATATCAAAATAGTTATGGTAAACAATATCGTCACCATCAATTGATGCATTAACATCTGGGAAGCGTTTAAGTGCTTCAGTTACCGCTTTCACGTAGAAAGACATGAAACCTAAACGAATACCATGACGCTTTTCAAATACTTCTTGGTACTGCTTACGAAGGCTCATGATTGGTTCCATGTTCACTTCGTTGAATGTTGTTAACATTGCAGTTGAATTTTTAGCTTCAAGAAGACGTGTAGCAATCGTTTTACGTAAACGAGTCATTGGAACACGTTTTTGAGTACGATCGCCCATCGGTGCTGCAGGAGCAGAAGCTTCTGCTTTTTTAGCCGCTGGCGCTGGTGCTTTTAAGAACGTATCAACGTCTTCTTTAGTTACACGGCCATTTTTACCTGTGCCGTTAATTTTAGAAGCGTCTAAGCCTTTCTCAGCAATTAAACGACGAACTGATGGTGTTAACACATCTGAACTTTCGCTAGAATCTGCTGCTGGCGTTTCGTCTGCTTTTGCAGCTGGAGCCGCTGGTGCACCGCCTGCTTTAACCGAACCAATTACTTGCTCGCCTAGTACAGTATCGCCTTCGTTGTGAATGATATCACCCATGATGCCATCTTCTTGAGCTACTACTTCAAGAACAACTTTATCTGTTTCAATATCTACCAAGTTTTGGTCGCGTGTTACTGCGTCACCTGGTTGTACATGCCATGTAGCAATTGTTGCGTCTGCAACTGATTCTGGAAGTACAGGTACTTTAATGTCCACTTCTTTACCTTCTGATGCTGGTGCTGATTGCGCCGCTGGCGCGTCTTCTGATTTAGCTGGTGCTGATTCTTCTTTAGATGAACCTTCACTTGCTGGCGCTGCATCAGCATCACCAAGTAAACCCATAACTTGATCGCCAAGTACGGTTGCACCTTCTTCTTGTGATATTTCTGTAATTACACCGTCATGCTGTGCAACAACTTCTAAAACCACTTTATCTGTTTCAATGTCTACTAAGTTTTGATCGCGAGTTACTTTGTCGCCAACACTTACATGCCATGTAGCAACGGTAGCATCTGCAACCGACTCAGGAAGAACAGGAACTTTAATTTCTGTGCTCATTGCTTATCCTTTATTTTCTATAGTAAGCGCGTCGGCAACGAGCGCTTGTTGTTCTTTAGTATGTACTGACATGTAACCACACGCTGGTGATGCAGACGCTTTACGTCCTGCATATTTTAATTTAGCACCTTGTGGGATTGCATCAATAAAGTGATGTTGTGAACAATACCATGCACCTTGGTTTTGTGGCTCTTCTTGACACCATACAAAATCAGTTACGTGTTGGTAACGCTCCATAATTGTTTGCATTTCGTCATGTGGGAACGGATATAACTGCTCAACACGAACAATAGCAATATTATCTTGCTCAAGCTTACGACGCTCTTGTAATAGTTCGTAATAAACTTTACCACTACAAAATACAACGCGTTCGACTTTCTCAGGGTTAATATCATCAACTTCGTCGATCATATTATGGAAAACACCATGCGATAGCTCTTCAAGCGATGAAGTTGCAAGAGGATGACGAAGCAACGACTTAGGCGTCATAACAATCAACGGACGACGTAGTGGTCGAACTGATTGACGACGAAGCATAGCGTAAACTTGTGCAGGAGTAGATGGAACACATACTTGCATGTTGTGATCAGCACATAGTTGTAGAAAACGCTCTAAACGAGCTGAACTATGTTCTGGACCTTGTCCTTCGTAGCCATGTGGTAACAAAATTGTAAGACCACATAAACGGCCCCATTTTTGCTCACCAGAACTTAGGAATTGGTCAAATACAACCTGTGCACCGTTGGCGAAATCACCAAACTGTGCTTCCCAAAGCACTAATGAAGTAGGCTCTGCAGTTGCATAACCGTATTCAAAAGCAACAACAGCTTCTTCAGATAAAACAGAATCAAATACTTCAAAAGTACCTTGATCTTCGCTTAAGTGCTGTAGAGGTGTATAAGTAGCGCCGTCTGATTGACTGTGAACAACAGCATGACGATGGAAGAATGTGCCACGCCCTGAATCCTGACCAGTTAAACGAATGTCAGTGCCTTCAGTTGCGATTGTTGCATAAGCAAGTGTTTCTGCCATACCCCAATCTAGAGGTTTCTCACCAGAAGCCATTAATTTACGATCATCGTAAATCTTTTTAACGCGTGACTGTGCTTTATATTGCTCTGGGTAAGAAGCGATTTTCTCACCGAGTGCTTTGAGCTCTTCAACAGGTACGCTGGCATCGTAATCAACATCCCATTCATGGCCAACATACTTTGCCCAATCTGAAGAATGCGATGTCTCTGGTTGAATTTCTGAAACAACACAGTTGCCTTCGTCTAATGCATTACGGTACTCATCAGCAAGTGCTTTTATTTCTTGTTCAGAAAAAGAGCCTTCAGCTATAAGTTGATCTGCGTAAATTAAACGTGGAACTGGGTGCTTTTTAATTTTTTGGTACATAACAGGCTGAGTTGCATTAGGCTCATCAGCTTCATTGTGACCATGGCGACGGTAACATACTAAATCGATTACTACGTCACGTTTAAACTGGTTTCTGAAATCAAGTGCAATTTGAGTAACAAATGCAACTGCTTCAGGGTCATCAGAGTTAACATGGAAGATAGGTGACTGAACCATTTTAGCAATGTCAGTACAGTAATCTGTAGAGCGTACATCGTCTTGTTTTGATGTAGTAAAACCAACTTGGTTATTTACAACAATACGAATACTACCACCACAACTAAACGCGTTAGTTTGTGATAAGTTAAACGTTTCTTGTACAACACCTTGGCCTGTAACCGCAGAATCACCATGAATTGTAATTGGTAAAGCTTTAATACCAGAACTGTCACCTAAGCGGTCAAGACGAGCACGTACTGAGCCCATAACAACTGGGTTTACAATTTCAAGATGAGACGGGTTAAACGCAAGCGCCATATGAACATTGCCACCTTTAGTAGCAAAGTCAGATGAATAACCCATGTGGTATTTAACATCGCCAGAACTTAATGTTTCTTTATGTTTACCAGCAAACTCATCAAATAACTCTGATGGATTTTTACCAAGTACATTTACAAGAACATTTAAACGACCACGGTGAGCCATACCAATAACAGCTTCTTGTTGGCCGCTTTCACCAGCGCGGTGAATAAGCTCTTTTAACATTGGAACTAACGCATCGCCACCTTCAAGTGAGAAACGCTTAGCACCTGGGAACTTAGCCCCTAAATATTTTTCAAGTCCGTCAGCAGCAGTTAATCCTTTTAGGATACGCAGCTTTTCGTCTTTTTCGAATTTTGGCCTAGACTGGACAGATTCTAAACGCTGTTGTAACCAACGCTTTTCCTCTGTTGATGTGATGTGCATATACTCAGCGCCAATTGAACCACAATATGTAGTTTTTAGTGCTTGGTATAGTTCACCTAAAGGCATAGTATCGCGGCCTACGGCAAACGATCCTACGTTAAACTCGCGGTCAAAATCACTTGAAGATAAGTCGTGGTACTCTAGCTCTAAATCTCGTACACGCTCTCGTTGCCAAATACCTAATGGATCTAGGTTTGCATTTTGGTGTCCACGAAAACGGAAAGCATTAATAAGTTGTAGAACTTTAACCTGTTTAAGGTCACCGCCACTACCCTCTGCTACCACTACTTCTCTATGCTTGTTTTTTGCAAGCTGTGCAAACTGCGTTCGAACTTCTGAATGTTTTACTTCAACATCCACACCATCAACTTTAGGTAATTGTTCGAACACTTCTCGCCATTCATCTGGCACAGAAGTCGCATCGTCTAAATACGCTTCATAAAGCTCTTCTACATAAGCAACGTTGCCGCCGTTTAAATGTGAAGATTCTAGCCATGCCTTCATCACACCTTCGTGCATTTATAAGCCCTTTTCTTTAGCGCAGAAATTAATAGTTATCATAACAAGATGGCTAATAATCTGTATTAGCCATCTTACGTTTACTAAGTAATCAAACCGCTCGGTTTAATAACATAGATTTGATTTGCCCAATTGCTTTAGTCGGGTTAAGACCCTTAGGACAAACGCTAACACAGTTCATGATACTGTGGCAACGGAACACACTGAACGCATCGTCTAAATCCGCTAAACGTTCTTCAGTTGCTGTATCTCGGCTATCAGCTAAGAAACGGTAAGCGTGAAGAAGGCCTGCTGGACCAATGAACTTGTCTGGATTCCACCAGAACGAAGGACACGATGTCGAACAACATGCACACAAAATACACTCATATAGCCCATCTAATTTATCACGTTCTTCAATAGATTGAAGACGCTCGCCTGCTGCAGGCTGATCATTAATTAAATAAGGTTTAACTTTTTCGTACTGAGTGTAGAACTGACTCATGTCAATAACAAGGTCACGAACCACAGGTAAGCCTGGTAA
Source organism: Pseudoalteromonas sp. NZS100 (assembly GCF_015864815.1). NCBI lineage: Bacteria > Pseudomonadati > Pseudomonadota > Gammaproteobacteria > Alteromonadales > Pseudoalteromonadaceae > Pseudoalteromonas > Pseudoalteromonas sp. NZS100. Next base: position 208,283 of record NZ_JADYWM010000005.1, on the reverse strand, counting down.
CGGACGTACTACAATTTTACCTTTGCCATTTTTTTGTAGCGTAGATAAAGGAGTAATACATGCTAAACCATTTTTACCATTCATGTTAACACCATCAGATCCACACACACCTTCACGGCATGAACGACGAAAAGATAGTGTAGGATCTTGTTCTTTTAAAAGAATAAGTGCATCTAACACCATCATGTCGTGACCTTCCTCTGTTTGCAAGGTGTATTCTTGCATACGAGGAGCGTTGTCAACATCTGGATTATAACGATAAACTGAAAATTGTACTTGTGCCATCGTCTATCTCCTAGTAAACACGTGCTTTAGGTGGGAAAGCTTCACGCGTTTTAGGCGCATAGTTTACATCACGCTTACTCATTTCATCCGTTACAGGATTGAATACTGAGTGACATAACCAGTTTTCGTCATCACGATCTGGGTAGTCAAAGCGAGAATGTGCACCACGGCTTTCTGTACGGAAGTTTGCAGCTACTGCAGTTGAGTAAGCTGTTTCCATTAAGTTATCTAGTTCAAGACATTCGATACGCTGCGTATTGAAGTCTGATGATTTATCATCAAGACGAGCATGTTGCAGACGTTCACGAATTTCTTTAAGTTCTTGAAGACCTGAAGCCATTGAATCGCCTTCACGGAATACCGAGAAGTTAAGCTGCATACATTGCTGTAGGTCTTTTTTGATTTGAACTGGATCTTCACCTTGGCCAGCCGTTGAATTTTCCCAACGGTTGTAACGTGCAAGAGACGCTTCTAAATCTGACTCTGAAGCCGCTTTTGATACTTCAACATCTTTAAGGTATTTACCTAAGAAGTTACCAGCAGCACGGCCAAATACAACTAAATCTAGTAATGAGTTACCACCTAGGCGGTTTGCACCGTGTACAGATACACATGCAATCTCACCAACAGCAAATAAACCTTCAACTACTTTTTCGTTGCCTTGAGCATCGATTTGTAGTGCTTGTCCATTTACGTTAGTAGGAACACCACCCATCATATAATGACAAGTAGGAATTACTGGAATTGGCTCTTTAGCTGGATCAACGTGAGCGAAAGTTTTAGCTAGGTCACATACGCCAGGAAGACGTAGGTTAAGCGTTTCTTCACCTAAATGGTCAAGTTTCAGCTTGATATGAGGACCCCAAGGACCATCACAACCACGACCTTCACGGATTTCAGTCATCATTGAACGGGCAACAACATCGCGAGACGCTAAGTCTTTTGCATTTGGTGCGTAACGTTCCATGAAGCGCTCGCCATCTTTATTTAAAAGATAACCGCCTTCACCACGACAACCTTCAGTTACTAGCGTACCAGCACCTGCAATACCCGTTGGGTGAAACTGCCACATTTCCATGTCTTGCATAGAAATACCAGCGCGTGTTGCCATACCAACACCGTCACCGGTGTTAATGTGAGCATTTGTTGTTGATGCGAATATACGACCTGCACCACCAGTGGCTAATACAACTGCTTTAGATTTGAAGAAAGTGATTTCACCTGTTTCAATCTCAATTGCTGTACACCCTACTACATCGCCATTGTCGTTTTTAACTAAGTCAAGTGCATACCACTCAGAGAATACATTTGTTTTGTTTTTAACGTTTTGTTGATATAGAAGATGAAGTAAAGCATGACCAGTACGGTCAGCTGCAGCAGCAGTACGTGCGGCTTGTTCACCACCAAAGTTTTTCGATTGACCACCGAAAGGACGTTGGTAAACACGGCCATTTTCAAAACGAGAAAATGGTAGTCCCATGTTTTCTAATTCAGTAATAGCTTCTGGGCCAGTTTGACACATGTATTCAATAGCGTCTTGGTCGCCGATAAAATCGGAACCCTTAACGGTATCGTACATATGCCATTCCCAGTTGTCTTCGTGTGAATTACCAAGCGCTACTGTAATACCACCTTGAGCAGATACAGTGTGTGATCGCGTTGGAAATACTTTAGATATTAATGCACACGTTTTGCCAGATTCTGTAATTGCTAAAGCAGCGCGCATACCAGCACCACCTGCACCAATTACTACGGCGTCAAATTCACGAACAGAATATTTCACTTAAACACCCCATAATACGATTAGACCAATAGCTACGTAAGCAACGGCCATTAGGTTTAAAACAAAACCTAAAACAGCACGCAACTTCGAACACTTAACATAGTCTGTAAGAACTTGCCAAAGGCCAATGCGGGTATGAACCATAATGCAAATAAGGGTAATTAAAGTAAACCCTTTCATTGCTAGGTTAGAGAAGAGGCCTGTCCAGGCTTCGAAAGTGACTTCTGGCGTCGCTAAAAAATAGCCGATAATAAAAATCGCGTACGCGCTGATTATTAATGCCGTGGTACGTAAAGATACGAAATCTTGTACACCATCACGTTTTAGAGTTGCTTGATTTAAAACCATATCCACACCCCTGCCAATACGGCAAACACAACACCAAGAACCATTGATACTTTAGCGCTGAGGTTACCTGATTCAAGTTCTTCCCAATGTCCCATATCCATAATCATATGACGGATGCCACCAATAAGGTGATAACCTAATACAGAAACAGTGCCCCAAGCTATAAATTTGGCAATGAATCCGTTAAACAGACCCTTGACGAATTCAAAACCTTCAGCTGAAGAGAGAGACTCAGACCAAGCCCAAATGACAAACGTTAAAGCAAAAAACAATGCAACACCGGTGACGCGGTGAAAAATTGAAGCTTTAGCCGTTGCCGGCATAGATATAGTTGTTAGATCTAGATTTACAGGTCTTTGCTTTTTCACAGTTACTTGCCCATCTTTGCTCACAGTGGAGCTCATCTACTTGTTTTTCTAAAAACCCACCAAATATTACTGATGGAACTATCAGAATAAACGTATCAAAATAGTTAAAGTTCACAAAACAGTAAATTTTAAGCTGTTAAGAATATGTTTACCCAAATACAATACGGTTTAAAACCACCGTTAGTATATATACCCACAGGACTTTTTACAATTCTTGTTTATTTAGAGATGTTTGCGAATTAGCCAATAGTATTATATTTAATTAATACCGAATATTTATTATACATATATGCATAATGTTTATAAAAATTGACTTTAACCCCCTCTTTCACGTTAAAATGCGAAGATGTGCTTAAAACAGATTTCAGAACTTTAAAATCTAAAAATCAGAATAGATATCTTAATAGGAGATACATAGCGATGGCAGATAAAAAAGCCACAGTCCATATTGATGGACTAGATCCAATCGAACTTCCAATTTATCAAGGCACTGCTGGCCAAGATGTAATCGACGTACGTACGTTAGGTTCACATGGTCACTTTACTTATGACCCAGGTTTCATGTCGACTGGTTCTTGTGAATCTGCAATCACCTATATTGATGGTGGTAAAGGTGTACTACTTCACCGTGGTTACCCAATTGAGCAATTAGCTGAAGATTCTAACTATATTGAGCTTTGCTACTTACTTTTAAATGGTGAGTTACCTTCTAAAGAACAATACGAAGTTTTTAAGAATGAAATCACTACAAGCACTATGCTTGACGAGAAGATTGCTAACTTTTTCCAAGGTTTCCGCTTTGACGCTCACCCAATGGCAATGCTTTGTGGCGTAGTGGGTGCGTTATCATCTTTTTATCATGAAGACCTTGATATTACTGATGCAGAACAACGTAAAACAAGTGCAGTTAAGCTAGTTGCTAAGTTACCAACTATTGCTGCAATGGCTTATAAAACAAACATCGGCCAACCTTTTGTATACCCACGTAACGATTTAAGCTACGCAGAAAACTTCTTACACATGATGTTCTCTGTACCTGCTGAAGAATATAAAGTTAACCCTGTAACTGCTAAAGCTATGGATAAAATCTTTATGCTTCATGCAGATCATGAGCAAAATGCATCGACTTCAACAGTTCGTCTTGCTGGTTCATCAGGTGCTAACCCGTATGCATGTATTGCAGCTGGTATTGCTTCTTTATGGGGACCTGCTCACGGCGGCGCTAACGAAGCATGTTTAAACATGTTAGAAGAGATTGGCTCTGTGGACCGTATTGATGAATACGTTGCTAAAGCTAAAGACAAAGCTGACCCATTCCGCCTTATGGGCTTTGGTCACCGCGTTTACAAAAACTTCGACCCACGTGCTACAGTAATGCGTCAAACGTGTCATGAAGTTTTAGCTGAGCTAAATATCCAAGATCCACTTCTTGATATTGCTATGAAGCTTGAGCAAATTGCCCTTGAAGACCCGTACTTTGTAGAGAAGAAACTATACCCTAACGTAGATTTCTACTCTGGTATTATCTTAAAAGCGATTGGTATTCCAACAAGCATGTTTACTGTAATTTTTGCAATGGCACGTACTGTTGGTTGGATCACTCACTGGGATGAGATGCTATCTCAACCTGGTCATAAGATCAGCCGTCCTCGCCAAATGTATACTGGTTACACTCAACGTGACTACGTATCAACTGACAAGCGTTAATTAACGCTGGTTAGTTTAAAAAGGCCGCATTTTGCGGCCTTTTTTATTAACAGCACTTGAGAATTATCATAAACCGATTACAATCCCTGCCTTAAAAACACTATGTAGATGAGCTATGCCTACTTTAAAGTTTGATATAAATAAAATTAGAAAAGACTTCCCGACATTAAATCAAACAATAAACGGCTGCCCGCTTGTTTATTTAGACTCAGCAGCAACCTCACAAAAGCCTCAATCAGTTATAGATACAATTACTGAGTTTTATACGTCTCAAAATGCAAATGTACACCGTGGACGCCATACACTTAGCGAACAGGCCACTTATTCTTATGAACAAGTCCGGGATAAAACTGCAAGGTTTTTTAATGTCTTAAGTAAAGAGATTGTATGGACTAAAGGTGCTACAGAAGCCATAAATTTGGTCGCTAACGGCTTAAAAAAGCGTTTAGATGAAAGTCATACCATAATAATATCTCCGCTTGAGCATCACGCAAACATAGTGCCTTGGCAACTAGTAAGCCAACAGACGGGAGCTAAATTAGTCTCTCTGCCGCTTAACAATAACGGCACGCTAAACATACAACAATGCTGTGAATTTATAAAAGAAACAAAACCTGCCTTATTAGCTATTACACAAGCATCGAACACACTGGGTAATATCACTGATTTAAAGCCACTAATTGTAGCTGCAAAAGAGGTGAATTCGCTTGTTTTAGTGGACGGAGCCCAAGGTGCACTGCATTTAAAACCCGATTTACGTGAATTAAACTGTGACTTTTATGTTTGCTCAAGCCATAAAATGCTCGGTCCAACAGGCTTAGGTGTACTTTATGGCCAATATGAAGAGCTAAATACGCTAGATATTTACCAATCCGGCGGTGAAATGATCGATAAAGTTTACTTAACTCATAGCACTTATCGCCCTGCGCCTGCAAAATTTGAAACTGGCACACCAAATATTTCTGGAGTTTTAGGCTTTGGTGCCGCTTTAGATTATTTAAATGAATTGGATCACGTGCAAATACAGCAATATGAACAAGAATTGTTTAGTTACGCGGCACAAAAATTGGTAAAGGTGGATGGCATTACCATATTCAGCAACCTATCTGACAATGTTGGTACACTCTGTTTTAATTTTAAAGATGAACATCCTTATGATTTGGCAACTTTACTTGACGGATATGGGGTTGCAGTCAGAAGCGGACACCATTGTACGCAACCGTTAATGACACATTTAGGGCTTAATGGAACGTTAAGAGCGAGTTTTTCTTTTTATAATACCTACAAAGATGTAGATATATTCATTGATTCACTAAAAAAATGTATCGCTTTATTAGATTGAACGCCAGTTTAATAGAATTAATTAGGATAACTCATGACAAATACGTTTAACAAAGTCACAGAATCTATAAAAAATGCACCTGCTTGGCAGCAAAAATATCGTGAAATAATGCTTTTAGGAAAAACATTACCGGCTTTAGCTGATGTTTTAAAAACTGATGACGCACTTGTCTCTGGTTGTGAAAGCAAAGTATGGATGTTCGTTGAATTTGACTTAACCGAAAATACACTTGTTGTAATAGGTGACTCTGATACTCGTATAGTAAAAGGATTATTAGCTATTATTTTAGCGCTTTATAACGGGCTCACACCAGAACAGGTAGTGAATAAAAATGCGTATGAAGAATTTGAAAAGCTAGGCCTTATCAGCCACTTAAGCGCATCACGTGGTAATGGTATTAAAGCCATGGTTGAAAAAATTCAAACCATGGCACAACACAAGCTTAGTTAACCAAGGTCTGTTGATCTTTCAAAGTTAAATTGCAGCAGTCTGTTTGGTATTTAGGCAAGGCAGATCCTAGGCTTGCGAGCGTTGTTTTTTATCTAGGTATTTACGTACAGCTTTAGCAGCAACAAAAAAACCAAAGCTTCCTGTGATCATAGTCACAGAGCCAAAACCATTATTACAGTCCATATTCATCGTGCCATCAGCACTTTGCTTAGCATGACATACGCTGCCATCGCTTCCTGGGTAAACCAATTGCTCTGTTGAGTAAACACAATCAATATTAAACTTACGTTTAGGATTATTACTAAAATTATATTGCTTGCGCAAAATATAGCGCACCTTTGCAAGTAATGGGTCTTGCGTAGTTTTAGCTACATCACCAAAAGTTATTTGGCTAGGATCTGTTTGCCCGCCAGCACCACCAGTTGTAATTATAGGTAGTTTATTACGTTTACAGTGAGCAATTAATGCTGCTTTTTCTTTAACTGCATCAATACAATCAATTACATAATCAAAACCTTGAATATGCTCTTGAATATTATCAAGTGTAATAAAATCATCTATTACACTAATTTGGCATTCTGGGTTAATGAGCTCGCAGCGCGCTTTCATTGCATCGACTTTAGCTTGACCAATAGTGCCCGTTAACGCGTGAATTTGTCTATTGACGTTAGTGGCGCAAATATCATCCAAATCTATAAGTGTTATTTTACCAACACCAGTACGTGCAAGTGCTTCTGCTGTCCAACTTCCTACACCACCAATACCTACTACACAAAAATGTGCTTCTTGAAGCCAATCAAACTGTTGATGACCATATAAACGTTTAATACCACCAAAACGTATATCTGTAACTTTTTCGCTCATTTACCAATCCAGTTGCCATGGCGATTGCCATGCTTGAAAATCTTGATGTTTAATTAACGCCAAATACTCATCACCATTATCGGGTAATAAAGTTAGCTGTATTTGTTCACTTTGCCATAAAAAGCTCAATGCATATGCATGTAAATAGGTACGATTTGATAGCGAGCCTGAATACATTGCATCGCCTAAAATAGCTGCACCCACACTTTTTAGTGCCACTCTTAGTTGATGTGTTTTACCAGAGTAAGGCTTTAAAATATACCCTCTAAACCCTGGCTTATAACTCAGAGAATAGAATCGGGTGATTGCAGGGTTAAGTGTACTCGTTAGTAACTTAAACGAGCCACGGCGAGACTTAGCCATATCGCCTTTTATCCACCCCTGCTTCTTTTTTGGTTTAGCATCACTAATCGCTAAATAAAATTTAGCAATTGCATGCTCAGTAAACATAACAGTAAAGGTGGCCGCAGCGGCTTTGTTTCGCGCTAAAATAATCAGCCCTGATGTCACTTTATCTAAACGATGAACGGCATAAAGCTTTTGCGATAATTGTTGTTCGGCTAAAACAACAAAGCCGGGTCCCTCTTCAGAATGAAAATTAAGACCCGCTGGCTTTTCTAAAATATAAAAGTCGTTATGTGTATAAACAACTTTTAATATCTTACTTACTTGCTCACTCACACGTTTTTACTTTTAATATGCGCTATCACTTTAGCTAAGTCATCAGGCGTATCTACACCTGCATGAGGAGCTATTTGAGCTTGTTCTATTTTAATTTTATAACCGTGATACAAAACACGTAACTGCTCAAGTGATTCAAGTAATTCTAGTGGTGATACACTCAGCTCTATATATTGTTTAATAAAACCCGCTCTGTACGCATAAATACCTACATGGCGTTGAAACGGGGCTAAATTAAGGGCAGTGCTATCATCCATCATCGTATTTCTATCAAACGGTATACTTGCACGAGAGAAATACAGGGCATTTTTATTTATATCGCTAACCACTTTAACGGCATTAGGATTAAATACTTCATCACGTTCTTCAATAGCAACACTTAACGTTGCCATTGGTGCTGTTGAATCACTTAATAGTGCAGCAACTTGGGATACGTTTTCTGGTGCAAGTAGTGGCTCATCGCCTTGTACATTAACCACAATTGTATTGCTATCAAGTTTAAGGAAATCAACCACTTCAGCTAATCGTTCAGTACCCGACTGGTGATCTTCACGCGTCATTACTACATCATTAGTAAACATACTTACTGCATCAAATACTTTTTGATGATCGGTTGCTATAACTACTTTACTAGCACCTGATAAACATGCTTTTTCGTAAACGTGTTGAACCATTGGCTTGCCACAAATATCAGCAAGCGGTTTACCTGGTAGTCGGGTCGATGCAAAACGAGCAGGAATTACAACTACGAATTCCACTTTTCAACCTCTTCTAAAGATAACTCACGTGCTTCATTTTCAAGTAATACTGGAATATCATCTTGAACAGGATAAGCAAGCTTAGCTGCTGTGCTAATTAGTTCGTTGTTTTCTCTGTCAAAGCGTAATTTTCCCTTACAAACAGGGCACGCAATTATCTCGAGTAATTTTGTATCAAAGGCCATTGAGTATTCCTTTTTCTTTTAATATTGAATTTAATTTGTTTATTACGCTATCGGTAGGTTGTGCATCTACTGGTAAATAATACCAATTAGGCTTTGCAAAGGACTTACATTTAACGGCATCTTTTTCGGTCATTATAATGCAATCATCACCAAATTGGGCAAAATCATCTACTGTATAAGCATAATGATCTCTAAAATGATGAGTCGATAATAACGTAATATCTTGTGCTTCTAATGAGTTTTCAAACCGTTTAGGGTTCCCAATTGCACTTATTGCATGTGCTTCACTTACGTTACTTTTTGCATAATCGCTTGAGTTAACTAAGCGAAGATTACTTACTTGTAATGTGTAGCTATTATTAGCCTCACCACCATTTTCAATTACTATATCGACACTTTGCAAACGTTTAGTTGTTTCACGAAGTGGCCCTGCTGGCATAACAAAGCCATTACCAAAACGACGCTCACTATCAACAATACAACACTCAATGCTACGAGGCATTTTATAATGCTGCATTCCATCATCAGAAATAATAACATCGAGTGTATAATTATTTTCTAATAAATCGATATTGTGTTGTCTATTAGGCCCAACCACTATTGGGCACTTTAAACGATGGTATAAAAGTACGGGCTCATCTCCAGCCTGCTGAGCATCTACAAGCTCAGTAACTAACAGCGGGTAATTTTCTGATTGCCCACCATACCCTCTACTAATAATTCCCACTGATAAACCTTGCTTTGTTAAATGACCATACAGCCACAAAACAAAAGGCGTTTTACCATTACCGCCAACACTTATATTGCCAACTACAATTACAGGCGTTTTGCACTCAAAAGGTTTAAGTATTTTAGTGCTGTATAAGTATTTTCGAAATGACGATACAACCCAAAACAAAGCACTTAATGGTAATAACAGCAAAGTAATTAGACCAAATGGTTTATACCAGCTTTGTTCTATTTTACTCACGCCTGATCACCAAACTGCATTTTGCAAAGGGCTGAATAAGTACCGTCATTTGCTAATAAGCTATTGTGATCGCCACTTTCTATTACACGACCATTATCAATAACATAGATTCGGTCACTGTTTTCGATTGTAGATAAGCGATGCGCAATAACAATTGAGGTTTTATCTTTCATTAGCGTTTCTAATGCTTGCTGAATAAGCTTTTCAGATTCGGTATCAAGTGCTGATGTAGCCTCGTCTAAAATCAAAATAGGTGCGTCTTTTAATATTGCCCGTGCTATCGCTATACGCTGACGTTGACCGCCGGAGAGCATTACACCATTTTCACCTACCATGGTGTTTAATTGCTCTGGCAGGTCTTTAACAAACTCCCAAACATGCGCTTGTTTAGCAACTTGCTCTAATTCTTCCTCAGACACATCATGCTTTATGCCATAACAAATATTGTTAGCAATCGTATCGTTAAATAACACGACTTGTTGAGACACTAAAGCAAATTGGCGACGCAAATCTGTTAATTTATAATCCTGCAGGGCTATACCATCAAGTAATATTTCACTCGGTAACTCTAAGTCATAGTAGCGTGGTAATAAATTAGAAATTGTTGATTTACCCGAGCCTGAGCGCCCAACTAAGGCAATACTTTCACCCGCTTTAATCGTTAGCGACAAATCGTTTAATACGGCTTCATCTTTTGTTGGGTACTTAAAGGTTACATTTTTAACTTCAATTAACCCTTTAACTTTATCGACTGAAACGGTGCCAGTATCTTTTTCCATTTCTTCATCTAAAACTAAAAATATACTTTGAGCAGCAGAGATACCACGCTGCATATCGCTATTAACATTGGCGAGTTGTTTTAGCGGTCGCAATAGCATCATCATTGAGGCAATTAATGCCATGAAGTCACCTGAGGTAATCGTATCAATCATTGATGGAAGAGATACAGCCCATAAAATAACAGCCATAGCACTTGCTGCTAATATTTGAATAATTGATACACTTAAAGCTTTTGTCGCATCCATTTTAATGCGCTGCTGGCGGTTATGATTATTAATCTTTGAGAAATGGTTTATTTCTTGGTCTTGTCCGCCAAATCCATGAATAACTTTATGTCCGCTAAGCATTTGTTCAGAGCTACGTGTAACCTGCCCCATAGCTGATTGGATACTTTTAGAAATATGGCGAAAACGTTTCGATACAACCGCTACAATAATGGCAACGAGAGGGATGATGACTAAAAATATAAGTGAGAGCTTCCAACTGGTATAAAACATTACACCAAGTAAAAAGACAACAAAGGCCCCTTCACGTACAACAATAAGTAACGCTTTAGTAATTGCTTGTTGAACTTGCTCTGTGTCAAAAGTGATTTTTGAAATTAAATCGCCCGTTGAGTTTTTGTCATGAAAAGAAACGGGTAAATGCAATATGTGCTCAAATAACTCTTGGCGTAAAGAGCGTACAACTTGAGAGCCCACATAACTTAAACAGTACGAAGACATAAAGTTAAAAACACCACGCCCTAGTACTAACGCGATAACTACAAAAGGAGCGTACTTTAAAACTTCTGTATTTCGCTGGTTTAAACCTTGATCAATAAACGGCTTCATTAATTGAATGAATAAAGCATCCATTGCTGAATAGCCTATCATCCCAACAATTGCGATAAAAGCGACACTTTTGTATGCGCCAACATACGAGACAAGACGTTTATAAATTTGTGCAGTACTTTGATCCATAACACTCTCTAAATACAGTAACTCCCTGTATTGTATCCTTCGATGAGATAAAACTAAACGTCAATCTTTGATAAACCAATAACTTTCCTGCCCTCTTGCTGTTTCTATGACCAAATTGTTTGAGTAGAATTTAATGCTAATTTGTCCTTCAACGCCTGTTGTAAATTGCTCTGCGCTTATTGCTTTGTAACGCTCGACAACAACGGGCTTGGGAAATTCCCACTGTCCTTTATAAGCACTTGAATGAATCACAACTTTAGGGGCAACATAACTAATAAAATTAACACTTGAGGATGTATCACTGCCATGATGCGGGCTTAACATGACTGTACTTTTCAACGATGTATTATTCGCTAATAAAGAGGCTTCACGGGATTTTGATATATCACCTGTAAATAACACACTATGAGTATTACTTGATACTCTAACAACGCATGAATCGTCGTTTTCATTTCCATACCCTCTAGTGCTAAAGCTTTCTACTCTTAAACCAACAAAATCAACATTTTGGACTTCACAAACATTAAGTGTATTTTCAGGATGAAATTGCTTTAATGTTTCCCCAAATCCAGCTTCAATAAAATGCTGTATTCCTCCAGCGTGATCGCTGTCTTCATGACTTAGAATTGCTGTTTTTACTGTGAAATTATTTGCTTTTATATAAGGCAATAAAATACTTCGCGTACGGCTAAAACGATTAAAATAACTTGGACCAAAATCATAGATAAGCACTTGGTTATCTTTTTCAATTAATGCCATGAGACCATGCCCAACATCAAACACATGAAGTTGCCAGTTAGGCTTTTCTTTTAGAAGATTATTCAATAAAAGTACTGTTAAAGGAATGAAACAGAGCAATTTATAGGGGAGGAAGTAAATCATCAACATAGTAATATAGGTAAAAATGACGAATATTAACTCGATTCTTCCTGTTGTCAGCCATCTTAACGACTCGGGTATTTCATAAAGTAATTTAAATAACGCATATAACCCTGTATCAAACAAATGTATTAAATTACCTATATCTATAAAAGTACTCAGTAATGTAAAAACAATCAAAAATGGTAAAATAATGATGGAAAGAAACGGTATCGCAATTAAGTTAATCACTAGTCCCGCAATACTTACGCCATTAAAAAAATAAAGTGAAAGTGGTAATAAACCGATAAATAATGCTACTTGAATAACAAATAACGCAATAATTTTGTTTTTTATTCGTGTATTTAATATTGGTAATTTATTAATAACAGTAAAAATTATAGCGACTGCTAAAAATGAAAAATACAGACCTGGATTAAGTAAATTAAATGGGTTAACAGCAAGCACTATTACCAAGGCAAATAAAATACTACGCCATCGCAGCGGCTGCTTAGCAAGAAAATAAAGTAACAAATAACAACCCAGCATAATTAGTGCTCGCGTTGCTGATACTAAAAAGTCACTTAAATATACGTAAACTAATGCAGCTATAAAACCGAACGAACTGTAGTAAAGTGTAAGGTTAAATGATTGACCAATTGAAAAGTTTATTTTCGTACAGATAAATCGAATGAATAAGTAACCAAAGCTAAAAATCAAACCAATATGTAAGCCCGATATAGCCAGTAAGTGACTTAACCCAAGTGATTGCATTAATTGTTTATCTGTATAGCTCATTAACGATTTATCACCACTGAGTAATGCATAATAGAGCCACTGCAATCTTGTATTTGTATAGGTATTTTTAATGAAGTTTTGATAATCTAGCACGATGCTTTGTTTATCGCTGTGTATTATATTAAGCTCTTTATTGAGCACTTTGCCTTTAAATAATATTCTATTTATAAATGCATAACGTTCATTATCAAACACATTAAAATTTTTATTACTGCGAAAATATTTTAAATGGATTAATGCAGAGAATTCATCGCCGACTGTAAAAGGCTGTGCAGAATTAACACTGAGCATTGCTTTGGGTGCTCTAAAATTCGAAAAACTACTCCCGTCTAATGCCACTATTTTGGCTTTGATATACTGAGGTTTTTTATCAGAAATAACCTCTTCAACAACTAATGTAGAATCAAGTGCATACTTTTCGTTCGGTTTTGGTATTTCAAAACTATAAAAAAGGTAAAAATACATACCAACAAAGCAAATTGCACAAATAAAGCCTAACAATACGTTTAAAAACGGCTTAAAATAAGCGCTCACTATTACAATGAAAATTGTGAAGACTGTAAATTCGAGAGTTTGATAATAAAACACGGTTGCTACACAGCCAATTACAAACCCAAGACTTATCCACACTGATGTAAATGGTTGCTTTAAATGGCTAAAAAAACGATCCAAAGATTTTTACCTGATCCAAATAAAATTAGACATCATAAATCACTAAAAATATTTGGACGACTTTTGCAAGACGCAAATCTTTGGCATTTAAATAGACGTTCAGCTCGAGGGGCCTTCGCGGTCGGGTTATTTTTTGCTTTCATCCCTGTTCCTTTTCAAATGGTTTTAGCCGCAGCAGGTGCTATATTATTTAGGGTTAATTTACCCATATCAGTTGCTTTAGTATGGCTTACGAATCCATTAACCATGCCACCTATCTTTTATGGCTCATACTTAGTGGGTACGTTAATACTTAATCAGCCAGAACAACACTTTGTATTTGAAGCCAGTTGGTCTTGGTTTTTAGAAAGTATAGAAACAATTGGTCCTGCATTTTTATTAGGTTCATTAGTATGTGCTTCTATTGCATCAATTATCGGATATTTTGGTATCGATATTATTTGGCGCCGTTCTGTGAAAAAAGCATGGTTATCACGAAATAATTAGGGCGTTAAAGCTAAATAATCACTGCAATTCTAATCTAATAAAATATTATAGACGAAAAAAAACCAACTTTATTAAGTTGGTTTTTTTATAATCAATAAACTTTAAAAGCGAAATACGCGCCTTAAGCCAACCAGTGGTAATAACAATAATGTATACCAAGGGAAGCTAGCAGAGTTACGCTCATAAGCTTCCGCTTCTACTGGAGCACAGCTTTCTACTTCACCATTTGCAATGGGAGTTAGTTTAACTGCTATTGCAATACTCTCATATTCAATTTCACCATTAATATCAGTTAATACACCGCCTAATGAATCAAGCTTTTCAACTGTTTTAGTCGCAGTACCAAATATTTCATTATTTTCGTTGATAGCTGTCGCTTCAACCATAGTATAAGCGTAATCAGTTTCACCGTCGGTGTCATAACAAGGCAGTAAATCGTTTAGATTAGTGATTTTATCTTCACCAATTTTGTAAATAAAGGCTTCTTTTAGTCGCGAGCTATCAGAAACACCCACTTCTCCTTCACCTACAATATAACCTTGGTTATTTATATCGTTACCGTAAGAACTTGAGCTTGAAAAGTAATCAGTAGGGAAAACCGTACTACCCGTTGCGATATCATGGTAAAAGAATTTATTACGAAGAGTGCCTTCAATACGCTTAGTCGCATAACCTGTAATAACATCGTTATCATTAATAGCAATTGATTTACCAGACTGCCAGTCATCTTCTTGATTAATAAAATCAACAACCGCACCGTCTTTAAAATAAACTGGCATTGTAAGAATTGTATCGTCATTTTTGTAATAACGTGTATTCGATGAACCTACAATTGTACCGTTGCTGTTCACTGCTAAAGCAGTACTTGTAAATGCGTCATCTTCCGCTTCACCTTCATCAGGTGTCAGTGCCATACCAAGCTCTTCAACAGACGTGATATTGAGTGATTCATCAAGTTCCCATTTAACAGCGCGCTTATTAAATATACCGCGTGAAATATTTGAATTTAACAAGTTGATACATACTGACGTTGGTTCGTCTTCATTATCACAGTTATCATCAATATTGTCTTGTCTGTCATCTGGAATGCTTGTAGACATGTTACCTACAACGGTATAACCACTGTTAGTTTTAATAATATCGTTGGCACGACTTGTACCACCGTATTCATTAAACTCAGGCTCTAACTCAACACTTACACTGCCATCAGCGCTTATTACAATTCCACGTTCTATAAATTCATGAGTAAACCACGTTTCTGCATCATCTTCGCCATCAGGTGTAAAAGATACTTTATCGTATGGAGCGCTTCCCCAACCGACTGTAACACCATCTTCAGTTACAGCATTAAAAAGGTTAGTAGTTGAACGTGTTAGTCCGTCATAATCAACAGATGCAACATCAAATAATGGTTGCTCAGTTATTTGTGTATCATTATATTTTATGCCTACTAATGAGCTTAATTTTTGATATTCAAAATTTGTAGAAATTGAAGATAAAAAACTAACCATGAAAGTGTGTGCATCAGCATTAGTCAGTACTGCATCATTATTTTCAATGTCATCAAGTGTGAAGGTAATCTCTTTATCACTTAATTCAAATGCTGCCTCTGTATTGTCATAGCTATTTTCAATAAGGTTTTCAGTAAAATCTATATAGCTTGTATCAATAGGTAAATTGTATAAACCATTTGCGAAACCAATAATATGCCCGCTTTCGCTTACATCTGTTACATAAGAATATTTAGCGTCTTCAAGAGTCCCTAATTCACTTAACTGGTACGTCGCACTTGTTGCTGAAGTGCTTAATGTCGCTAAAATACTGGCAGCGAGTAATTTATATTTCATTTTAGTCCTTACTACTGATTCTGTAATTCTTCAAGTTCTTCCCAGCGCTCAAGGGCAGCTTCAAGGTCAGACTCAAGTTGTGCTAAATGGTTCAATGCTTTAGTTGTTACATCACTCTCTTGTTTAAAAAAGTTTGCGTCACTTACTACAGCTTGTTGAGCTTCAATTTCAGCTTCTAGTTTTTCCATTTTATTCGGTAGTTGCTCTAATTCAAGTTTTAATTTGTAAGAGAGTTTATTTGTCTTAGCTGCTGGTTTTGAAGCTGGAGCGGCTACTTTTTCAACTTTTTTTACTGGTTGTTGCTGAATTTTTTTTTCTTGTTCAGCTAAGTAACCTACATAAGCTTCATAGTCGCTATAACCACCGACGATATCTGTTACTTTACCATTGCCTTCAAATGCCCATACACTAGAACATGTATTATCAATAAATTCTCGGTCATGGCTTACAATCAGCACTGTACCTTGATATTGATTAATAATGTCCTCTAGTAACTCTAACGTTTCAATGTCCAAGTCATTCGTTGGCTCATCGAGAACAAGTATATTAGATGGTTTTAAAAACAGTTTAGCTAATAGCAGTCTATTTTTTTCACCACCAGAGAGTGCTTTAACCGGGGTTCGAGCGCGAGCTGGAGGGAATAAAAAGTCTTGCAGGTAACCTAAAACATGGCGTGAACGACCGCCCATCATCACTTCTTGTTTACCTTCGGCAACGTTATCTTGAACAGTTGCTTCTTCGTCAAGTTTTTCACGGTATTGGTCAAAGTAAGCAAACTCTAAATTAACACCTTGCTTAGTAATACCACTATCTGGTTCTAAATCACCAAACATTAGTTTTAATAATGTTGTTTTACCAATACCATTTGGGCCTACTAAGCCAATTCTGTCGCCACGCATTACAAGTGTCGAAAAATCATCAGCAATAACTTTGTCTTTAAATGCATGGCAAAGGTTCTTAGCTTCAAATACCAACTTACCTGAGCGATCAGCTGTTTCAATATTAAAGTCAGTTTTTCCAACTTGATCAACACGTTGCTTGCGCTCATTACGTAGCTGTTTTAGCTCTCGAACACGCCCTTCGTTACGCGTTCTTCGCGCTTTAACACCTTGGCGAATCCACGTTTCTTCTTCAGCTAAACGCTTATCAAACAATGCATTTTGCGCTTCTTCTACTTTTAAATCATGCGCTTTTTGCTCTAGATAAGTCGCGTAATCACCTGGGTACGAAATAAGTTTACCGCGATCTAAATCTAAAATACGCGTAGCGACAGCGCGAATAAACGCACGGTCATGCGATATAAATACAATGCCGCCTTTGAATTCTTTTAAAAACTGTTCGAGCCACATTACACTTGCCATATCTAAATGGTTTGTTGGCTCATCTAGTAATAATAAGTCAGGCTCACTTACAAGTGCACGCGCAAGTGCTACTTTACGTAACCAGCCACCAGAAAGAGACTCAAGTTTAGCCTCTGGTGTTAATTCTAACTGTGTCAAAACTAATTGAATTCGGCTATCAAAGCGCCAACCATCAGCGGCTTCAAGTTGGTTTGATAAACGTTCAAGTTTATTTAATAACTTATCAGTACATTGTGTTTGCAGTTCGTTGCTAACATGATGAAAATCAATGAGTAGGTTAGCAATTTCCGGCATACCCTGCGCAACGTAATCAAATACAGTTCCGCTTGCACCTTTTGGTGGATCTTGCTCTAAACGAGAAATTCGAATGCCACCAAGCTGATTTATTTCACCGTCATCTAAAACAACTTGTCCATCGAGTACTTTTAATAACGTTGACTTACCCGCGCCATTTCGACCAACTACACACACTCTTTCGCCACTTTCTATAACAGCGTCTGCTTTGTTAAGCAAAGCATGTGTACCAAAAGCAAGTTGTGCTTTTAAAATTCTTATTAAGTCCATAGTTCTTATTTGCTCTTATTCTGCTTGTGCTAAAAATTCGCGCACAGAGTGTAAAGTAAAAGGCCAATATAATTTCTCGCCTTTTTCACTTTTTAATACAGGAATAGTAATTTGATACTCAGCAATAAGCTGCTCATCAGTCATAATATCGATTAGTAATAACTCACTGTTGTCATTTAGTACATCAGTGATAAGTTGCTCAGCCTGTTCGCACAAGTGGCAGCCATCAGTATGATATAAAATCCATTTAGCCATGCGTAATTAGCCAGCTATTATGGATTTTTTTATTACGTTTGAAGTCTGGTGATAACGTTTTATCTGAGATATTAACGGCTTTTAAACCTAAACCAATCAGGCCAACTTCATCCATTACAAAACCACGTTTGTTATTAGAGAAAATCAAAGTACCTGATGGACTTAAGATCTTTTTTACCCACGTTAATAATTTAATGTGATCGCTTTGCACATCAAACGCGTCTTTCATACGTTTTGAGTTTGAGAACGTTGGAGGGTCTAAAAATATCAAATCATATTGTGCTGTCGCATGCTCTAACCATTTTAAACAATCTGCTTGTTCAAAACGGTAACGTGTATTACTGATATTGTTTAAATCGAAGTTATCTTGGCCCCATTTTAAATAGGTTTTAGATAAATCAACTGTTGTAATTGCTTTAGCGCCACCAAGTGCAGCATGCACAGAGGCAGTACCTGTGTATGCAAACAAGTTTAAAAAGCGCTTATCTTTCGCATTTTCTTGAATATAACGACGCATTAAACGGTGATCTAAAAACAAACCTGTGTCTAAGTAGTCAAATAAATTAACTTTAAACTTAGCACCAAACTCTTCAACTACCATAGTTCGGTTTTGTTTAGACATGGCCGTATACTGCTCTTCGCCCTTTTGCTTTTTACGCACTTTTACAGCAATATTTTCAGGTGAGATATCAAGTTGTTGCGAAGTCAATGTTATTACGTCTTGCAGGCGTTTTTCTGATGTTTTTTCATCAATTTCTTTAGGCGCTGCATATTCAAAAATAACCGCAGAGTCACCGTAAATATCTACAGCAACATTGTACTCAGGGATATCCGCTTCATAAACACGATAAGCGTCTACTTTATTTTGTTTAAGCCAGTTTTTTAAGCCTTGCTTATTCTTTTTCAATCTATTTGCGAATGACGTAGAGCCCTCAAAATTAAGCGCTTTTTTATCATCGGTAGTCAAACTTACTTGCTTATCATCTAATTGATATAAGTTAAGTTCAACATCAAGTGGGCCATTTTTAAACTTATAACGCTTAAGGCGCACAAGTTTTAAAAGTTTAAATAAGCTCTCGTCCATACCTAGTAAGGCAAGTTTCCAATGATTAAAGTGCTTTTTAAAGCCAACACCTAAATTACGGTGTAAATCAACAAGCTCAGCCATAGAACCAATACGTTCACCATAAGGTAAGTTTGAAATTACAACACCCGGTAATTTTGCAACAGCAGTAAGTTTAGTGGCATCACTTTGCTTAAACTTAATAACATCGTCAAGCTCAGCACGTTTGGCATTATCAATCGCTTTATTTAAAACTTGTTCATCGTAATCGTGGCCAATTAACCACAATTTAGGATCGGTAATGTTAGCAAGTAACTCTTCTTTAAGTTCTTTAAACTTAGCGGCTCTAAAACTGGGTAAACGCTCAAAAGCAAAGCCTTCACGAAATAATCCCGGCGCTTCGTTTCGTGCCATGCCAGCCGCTTCGATTAAAATAGTACCTGCACCACAACATGGATCGAATAAAGGTTGTTTTACATTATCAAGCCAACCACTTCGTTTAATTAATGCAGCAGCTAAATGTTCTTTAATTGGTGCTTTACCTTGGCCTTGGCGGTAACCACGTTCAGATAAACGAGGGCCCGAATAGTCAATATACATAGAAACGCCGTAACGATTTAATCGCGCAACAACACGCACATTTGCATCTTGCTTATCAACGTTAGGACGCTGCTCGTATAAATCATTAAAGTAGTCAACAATCGCATCTTTTATTACAAGACCCGAAAATTGTGTGTTTTTTAATGAGTCATTGGTACCGTTGAAGTCGACAGCGAATGTTTGAGTTGGTCCAAACCACTCTTGCCAAGGTTGCGAGCGAGCAAAATTATACAGGCTATTCTTGTCATCTACGCCTTCTTTTTCTTCAATAAGCATAAGCACACGCGTTGCAAAACGACTTGATAAACAAACCTTTTGCGCCAGTAATGAGTCAGCCTCAAAACGAACAGAACCAACAGTTTGCTTAGACACAGTTGCGCCAAGTTCTGTTAGTTCATCAACCAATAAATTTTCGATTCCGATAGAAGTAAGTGCGATAAATTGCAAAGTAATAACCCTTAATAGCTAATTGCGCAGGATTATAACATAGGTTGGGCGACAAACACGCCATAAAGACACGCTTAAGACTTAAATTTGGTTAGGCGGTTTGACTTTGATATTGCTGATTTAGAATGGGGTGTACTCGATTATTCAAAATACGGATTACTTCAAATTGTGCTAAAGATAAATTTTCGTCTAATTTGAAGGTTTCGCTTAAATTTAAGCAAATAGATGCATCAGGGCAATGCTCTACAATTAAAAAATCACCAGTCTGCGCTTTAGATATTAATTTAACTATTGCTTCGACACTAGGCTCTGTTCCAGTGTACTCTTCAAAAAACCAGCTTTTTGATAAAACGGGTTTTAAATGATACTTAACAGCGGTTGCATTTAGCGATATTTGACAAATTTGAGCAGCAGACCACAATTCAAACCCATCTAAATAGTTATAAACTTGTTCATAAAATGCAGCATCTTCTAAACTAAAACGTGGATTTTTAAAAACAGAATCGGTGAGTTGTCTTAACTTATAGGGCGTACATAATTGCATGTCGTCATTTAAATCAAGTAACAAACGATTTTTATTAGGACAAGTAATCCACTGCCATTGCTTTGATGCTTGTAACATTTACTCCTCCTTGGGTATGTTGAATAATTATTGCTCACAGTATAACCGCTTTTGACCACTTTTAAAATGCTTGCTTAGAACATTTATCGAACGATCAAAAGCTTAGATAACTGATCCTTATAAGCCGTTAACGATCGACTTTACCAATTGTGGACCTTTGTAGATGAACCCAGTATAAACCTGGACTAAATTTGCGCCTGCATCGAACTTTTCTTTTGCTGATTGCGCATCATCTATTCCGCCTACTCCGATGATTGGTAATTTACCTTGTGTTAAGCGTTTCAATTCACTCACTACCTCTGTAGAACGCATTCTAACAGGGTGACCTGATAAACCGCCGGCTTCTTCTGCATATTGCTGGCCCATAACTGCAGCTCGCTCAAGCGTGGTATTGGTGGCAATTACACCATCGATTTTATTATTTAAAAGTGATTCACTTACTTGCTCTATTTGAATTTGATCTAGATCCGGTGCAATTTTTACAAGCATAGGCACTTGTTTATTGTGCTTTGCAACTAAATCTAACTGTTCGTTTTTAAGACTTTGCAATAAGTCATCAAGTGCAGCACCATATTGTAAATCACGAAGTCCTGGGGTATTTGGGGATGAAATATTTACCGTAATGTATGAAGCATGCTCAAATACTTTACGCATACAATGAATGTAGTCATCTTTACCTTGCTCATTAGGAGTATCTTTATTTTTACCAATATTGATACCGAGTATGCCACTGTACTTTGCTGCTTTTACATTTTTGACTAAATTATCAACGCCTTTGTTATTAAAACCCATACGGTTAATAATAGCGTTTGATTCTGGTAATCTAAAAATACGCGGTTTCTCATTGCCCTCTTGGGGACGAGGCGTAACTGTGCCTACTTCGATAAAACCAAACCCCATTTGGCTAAAAGCATCAATACATTCTGCATTTTTATCAAGACCAGCAGCAAGCCCTACTGGATTTTTAAATTCAAGACCTAAGAAGTTTACGGGTTTATCTGAAACACTTTGTGACCAAGCTAGATTTAGAGGCGTATTAGCAAAACGACGAAGATTATTAAGTGCAAACTCATGCGCCCACTCCGCATCACGGGTAAACATAAAACGGCGAGCTAAATCATAAAACATCAATATAATCCTCTTTTTAAATTTCAGACAAAAAAATACCTCAGACAAGGCTGAGGTATTGTATAACAAATTTAACAATCAGTTATTTATTTACTAAACAA
Organism: Pseudoalteromonas sp. NZS100; assembly: GCF_015864815.1. Taxonomy (NCBI): domain Bacteria; kingdom Pseudomonadati; phylum Pseudomonadota; class Gammaproteobacteria; order Alteromonadales; family Pseudoalteromonadaceae; genus Pseudoalteromonas; species Pseudoalteromonas sp. NZS100. The sequence goes on along the minus strand of NZ_JADYWM010000005.1, from coordinate 185,998 downwards.
ATAATAGATTAAAGCTAAATTATTTTCCTGATGTATCACAGTTGTGACTTAATAACATAAGTTCACGAAGTGCAACTGAGAACTTTGCAAAGTCGTGGCTTTGTGATGTTTTAAACTCAGCCAGCATTTGTTTCCAACGTTGAAGTAATAAATCTTGGCTATCCATCCACTGATCTATTTGACTATCAACATCACTCTCATCACCTTCAAAGCTATTTAAAACCACTTCAGATAACGTACGTTGCTGCCAATCAAGCTCCTCACGGTAAGATGAACGAGCAAGTGCTTGCCAATGATTTGCTACTGGTTGCTTAGTTATTTGCTCTAAGAACCAATGCAGACCCATTCTTGCGCCTAGTTTAAAGTAAGTATTCGATACCATCGAAATACTCTTACCTGAATTATTAGCAACTTCAGCTAAATCCATCACAGAGAATAAGCTTGATAATGAAACAATACGCTTAGCTATATCTGCAGGAACGCCGGCATCAATTAACTTATTGGCTTCAATTACAATGCGGTCATTTTCTTTTTCAATCATGTATGTATTTAAGTTATCACTTAAATCTTTAAATGTTGGCGCAAAGAATTCAATTCCTTGTTCAATCGTTTGTGACTTATTACGATGACGTAAGAACCAACGTGTTGTACGGCGAACAGTACGACGAAGTTGGTAAAGCATTTCAGTTTGTACCGCTGCTGGTATTTTATTATCCAGTGCGCTGATAGAAGACCATGTATCACGCATTTCAAATATTTCGCTAGCAATTGAGTAACACATTGCAATTTCAGCTTCGTTTGCACCGGTTTCTTCATGCATACGTACCATGAAGTTTAAACCCATATCATTAACGATACTGTTAGCAAGTTTAGTTGCAATAATTTCTTTACGAAGTGGATGGTTGTTCATCGCATCGTTAAACTTCTCACGAAGAGGACGTGGGAATGACTTCACAAGCAATTGGCGATAGTAAGGGTTTTCAGTAATTTCATCACTTACTAAAGACTCTTTTAATACCATTTTTGCGTAAGACACTAGCACTGAAAGCTCAGGGCGAGTTAAGTCTTTACCAGCGGCTGCACGTTCTGCCAATTCTTCATCACTTGGAATGAACTCAATAGCACGGTTTAACTTGCCATCTTTTTCAAGTGCATGAATAAAGCGAATCTTTTCTTTAAGCGTTGAAGTACCTTTAGACTGCGTAATTGAAATAGTATGTGTTTGACGATAACAATCTTTTAATACTAACTCAGATACCTCGTCTGTCATTGAGTAAAGTAGCTCATCACGTTGTTTACGTGTTAAGTCACCTTCAGCAACCAAGCCATTAAGTAAAATCTTAATGTTAACTTCGTTATCTGAACAAGCAACGCCCCCTACGTTATCAATAAAGTCTGTATTAACACGACCACCCTTAGCAGCAAATTCAACACGACCTAATTGAGTTGCCCCTAAGTTACCGCCCTCACCAATTATTTTAGCGCCTAAATCTCTACCATTGATACGTAGTGCATCATTTGCACGATCCCCTACATCTGCATCAGTTTCTTTAGAGTTTTTAATGTATGTACCAATACCGCCATTCCACAGTAAATCGAACTCCATCATCAATGAAGCTTTCATTAACTCATTTGGGGTCATACTTGCTTTTTTAGTACCCAACATTTTTTTCATTTCTGGGCTAAGCGTAATTGATTTAGCAGCACGAGAGAAAACACCACCACCGGCAGAAATTAACTCTTTGTTGTAGTCTTCCCACGATGAACGCGGCATATTAAATAAACGTTCGCGCTCTGGATAAGAAGTAGCAGCATCTGGGTTCGGATCAACAAAAATGTGCATATGGTTAAAGGCAACTTGTAAACGAATATGCTTAGATAACAACATGCCATTACCAAATACGTCACCCGCCATGTCGCCAATAGCTACCACTGTAAAGTCAGTCGTTTGACAATCGATATCCATTTCACGGAAATGTCGTTTAACTGACTCCCATGCGCCTTTAGCTGTAATACCCATTTTCTTGTGATCGTAACCAACCGAGCCACCTGATGCAAATGCATCGCCAAGCCAGAAATTGTATTCATTAGCTATGCCATTTGCGATATCAGAGAAAGTAGCAGTTCCTTTATCCGCTGCAACCACTAAGTAAGCATCATCTTCATCGTGGCGAACAACATCCCGAGCTGGCACTATTTCACCGCGTTCAATGTTATCTGTAATATCCAAAAGACCACGGATAAAGATTTTATAACACTCTTGGCCTTCTTTAATAAACGCTTCACGCTCACTAGGTAATTGTTTACATACAAAGCCACCTTTAGAACCAACAGGTACAATTACTGTATTTTTAACTTGTTGCGCTTTAACTAAGCCAAGTACTTCAGTACGGAAGTCTTCACGACGGTCAGACCAACGCAAGCCACCACGCGCTACTTTACCGTAACGTAAATGCACACCTTCTACGCGCGGAGAATAAACAAAAATCTCAAACGCTGGAAGAGGAAGCGGTACATCAGGAATTAAGCTTGGTTGTATTTTAAATGATACATACGACTTAAACTGACCTGCATCATCTTTTTGGAAATAGTTAGTACGAAGCGTTGCAACAATCATATCGACGTATAAACGAATAATACGGTCGTCATCTAGGTTTGCTACATTTTCAAGCTCTAAATAGATTTGTGTGCTTAGCTTCTCAAGTGTTTTGGCACTTGCTGGGCTCTTAATTGAGAACTTTTTAGCAAATAAGTTAACAATTTGCGCAGCAATATTTGGATAGTTAGCAAATGTGCTTTCAATGTAAGTCTGAGAGAACGTAACACCGATTTGACGCATATACTTAGCGTAAGCACGTAAAATAGAGGCCTCTCGGCCAGTTAGGCCACCCATTAACACTAAACGGTTAAAACCATCGTTTTCAAGGCGGTTGCCCCAAACATTTGTTAATGCAGCGCGAAAACGTGCTGAAATCTTATCAAAATCAGCCATCCCTTTGCTATCAATAAGCATCGAGAAGTCCATGATCCAATTAATACGACCATCGCTTGTTTTAACTGAATAAGGCGTTTCGCCAACGACGCGCAGACCAAAGTTTTCAAGCATTGGCATAACATCAGATAAGTGAATTGGTTCGTCTTTATGAAATAAGCTTAATCGTACAATATTGCTATTAGCTTCTTCTTGAGGACGGTAGAAAAGCATTTCTAGTTTGTTTTCATCACTAAGTAATTCTAACTTTTCGATATCAACAACCGCAGCACTTGGAAGCACTTCATCTTTGTATGAGCGTGCAAACGCATTACAGTATTTACGATTTAAATCGTTACCACGTGCTTCGCCCGCAGATTCTAAAAGTGCAGATTGAAGTTTATCTTCCCACGTACGTGCAGCTTCTACTAAATTGTTTTCGATATCTTTCACGTTATATTCGATCTTGTTGTCGGTCACACGAACGGTGTAATGAGTACGCGCAAGTGTTGACTCAGAGAAATAAGTAGTAAATTCGACTTTATCGTCAGAATTAAATGCATTGGCTAATATATCTTGCGTTTCACGACGAAGTGCCGTGTTATAGCGCTCGCGAGGTACATAAACCATGCAAGATAAGAAGCGACCATACGCATCTTTACGTACAAATAAGCGACACATATCGCGCTCTTGTACTTGTAACACACCCATAGCAACTTCAAGTAGCTCACTTTCGCGCGCTTGAACAAGCTCATCACGTGGGTAGGTTTCTAAAATATTTAAAACAGCTTTGTAAGCATGCGTGCCTTTAGCAAAATCACACATTTCCATGATGCGATTAATTTTACTTTTTAATACTGGCACATCAGTAGCACTGTTATTGTAAAAGCTTGATGAGAACAAACCAATAAAGCGGTCTTCACCAATTACATTGCCTTCGTCGTCAAAACGCTTAATACCTACATAATCAATGTAGGCTGGACGGTGAACGCGAGAAACAGAGTTAGTTTTTGTTAGGATCAGTAGGTTGCTACTACGTGCTTCTTGGCGAGCAACCTCTGGTAATTCTGATAGTAATCGTGTGTGTTCTTCAGTAGAGTTTTTCATCAAGCCAAGGCTTGATTCCATTTTACCTTTTAATTGGTAATCACCTTGAACTGGGCTTAGCTCATATTCACGGTAACCCATTAGGGTAAAGTTATCTTTAGCTAACCAATCTAAAAACTCAGTTGTTTCTGAAACTTCTTCTTTCGTTTTATTATGATGACGCTTGGGTAACTCTTTAGTTACTGCCATCAATTTTTTACGGATTGGCTGCCAATCATCAACAGCAACCGACACATCAACAAGAACTGATTCTAACTCTTTTTTGAAAGACTCAATCACAGAAGAATCTGTTTGACGGTCGATTTCAATAAAGAATACTGTTTTAGTAGATGAAGATTCTTGTTCTGCTTTTAAATTTGATAAACCAGAAATTTTAGCGTTTTCATCGCGCTTAATTTTTAATGGGCAGTGAAGTAATAAGTGAGAGGCGATATTTTCACGTGTCATGGCCATACGAACAGAATCAACTAAAAACGGCATGTCTTTAGTAATAATTTCTACAATTGTATGCGATGACTGCCAGCCATCTTTTGCCACTTCAGGGTTGAAAACGCGAATAACAGCGTCGTCGGTAGTATTTTTTTCTAGCGAGTTCCAAAGGCTTAATGCTGCGCCATATAGGTCACTATCGTTGCGGTTTGCCAAATCCTCTTTAGACATGTTGCTGTACAAGGCTTTGGCGAATTTCTCAACGAGTAACACATTATCAGCGCGAACTTTTTTCTGGATCAGCTTACAGACATTATCTAGGATAACCGAGGCTTGGCCTTCATTTCGTGTCATTGTATGTTCCTTAATCTATTACTGCTCAGGAGCAGGAATTTGTACAGCTATTCATTAGCGTGGAGTCAATTAAATTCTAACCCTTTTACAGCTAATAAACAGCCTTTTCGATGAAAACATTTTAAGCATTTCAGCTATTTGGTCATCTATTCACAAATTGTAGATATAAATGGCCTTTACAGGCCATTTAGGAGCAAAATTATTCACATTATTTTTTCTGGTCAGTCCAGAGAAGACTACCAATAGCAGGTAATAACAACACTGCACCTAACATATTCACTAAAAACATGAAGGTTAACAGTATACCCATATCAACTTGGAATTTAAGATCTGAGAATATCCAGGTACTCACACCAATAGCTAATGTTATACCGGTAAATAGAACCGCACTTCCACGTTCAACAAGCGCATTTCGATAAGCAACACTCAATGGTACATTTTGCTTAAGCTGCCCCATCATCGACGACAGTATATAAATACCATAATCAACCCCAATACCCACACCTAAAGCAATAACTGGTAAAGTAGAAACGGTTAAGCCTATTTCTAATTGCACCATAAGTGCTTGTGCAAGCGTTGATACGATATAAAGCGGTAATACTACGGCAATCGTTGCTTTTACGCTTTTAAAGCTCATTAAGCATAAAATAATAACAGCACCATAAACGTAAAGCATCATTGGTATTTGCGCTTCTGAGACAGACTCATTAGTAGCTGCCATTACGCCAACAGGTCCTGACGCTAATTTAAATGCTAATTTATCAGTGCCCTCTTCTTGTGCAAATTGCTTAACACTCTTAATTACAGTATCGATAGTTTGTGCTTTATGATCATCTAAAAATATAATCACTGGCATAACTGAACAATCACCGTTAAGTAAACCTGTACTCGTTTCAACTCTAGATGTTGACTGTACTAAGCTTGCTGAATTTCGTGGCAAACTTTGCCACTTCAGATTGCCTTCGTTGTAGCCTGCGTTAACCGATTGAGCTACAGAGCTCAAACTTACAGCAGACTGTACACCGGCCACATTCTCTACTTTGTATTGGAAACGGCTTATACGCTCCATCACACTATGCTCAGTACATGCAGCAGGATATGCTTCTACAATTACCTTTAAGATATCAGACGAGATAGTATATTTATCAGATATTAAGAATGTGTCTTGATTATAACGCGCATCTTGATGCAGAGATGGCGCCCCTGCGTGTAAATCACCTATACGCATTTTATCTGCTTGCCAGTAACCTAAAGCAAATAAAACAAGTGTAAAACCAATAATCATTTTAGCAACTTTAGGATCTGTTGCTTTTACAAGAAGGTCTCGAATTTTATCAAGCATGTTAGGCTTAGTAGCATCACCAGATTGAATATGTACACTGTTCTCAAAGTTCATGTACGAAGCCCAAACTGGTAGTAAAATTAAATTAGTAAATATAATTACTGCCACACCTAAACTCGCTGTAATGGCAAGTTCGCGAATAATACCAATATCGATGGTAAGTAATGTTAAAAAACCGACAGTGTCTGAAAGGAGTGCTATACCACCTGGGACCAATAAAGCCCTAAAACTTGACTGACAGCAAATACGTGTTGTTTTACCTTCACCGACTTTTTTACCAATCGCATTTATCATCTGCACACCATGGCTTACACCAATAGCAAATACTAAAAACGGTACCAAAATAGACATAGGGTCTAGGCCAAAACCTAAACTTGAAAGCAGACCTAATTGCCAAACAACAGCAATGATAGAACACGCGATAGGCAAAATGGTCAGCTTTAAACTGCCACAAAATAGCCATACCATAATAAAGGTAAAGGCGATAGCAATAGCAAAAAATACGACCACCCCTTTAGCGCCTTCTGCTATATCACCGGCCATTTTTGCAAAGCCAATAATATGGATGCTTACTTTTTCTGTACTTAGAGGCTCTCTTAAATCACTTTCTAGCTTTTGCGCAAAAGCTAATGTGTCTAACTTTTGTTGTGTTTGTGGATCTGTTTCTAAAAGTTGAGCTGTTACCATTGCACACGAGTAATCGCTGGCAATCATACGTCCTACCACTTTTGCTTTTTCGATATTTTCTTTTACAACACCTAAGCCACGTTTGTCAGCTTTAAAGTTGGCAGGAATAATTGGACCGCCTGCAAAGCCATCCTCGACTACTTCAACAAAACGAGCACTGGGTGAAAATATAGAGTTAACTAATGGACGATTTACGCCTGGAATAAAATAAAGCTGATCATGGACCGCTTTTAACTGAGTAAAGAATTCTGGATTAAATATATCACCGCTGTCATCACACACTGAAATCAAAATACTGTTTGCACCACCAAACTGTTTTTCATGCTTAGTGTATACTTTCATATAGTCGTGATTTAACGGGATGTTTTTATTAAACGAGGCATCTAATTGAATTTGAGTTGCTTTGAATACAAGTAAACACGTTATAAGCGCAAAACTTATAAGCATAATTAAGCGATGTCTAAAAATCGCCTTTTCAATAAAATCGAGTAATTTATGCATTAAGGGGTTAACTCCTTCACTTTAATGCCATCTTCTGTAGCCATGATTAGTTTGTTATTTAAAATCACGCCATCTAAAATTGCTTTACCATCGGCTAACTGCTCATGGGTGAGTAACCCATCTTGAAGATGAAAAATAACGCCACTATTGGCGAGCATGAGCCATTGTTTATTATTGTAATTAATGATGTTGTTGATCGTCGCAGTTTTTACATTTTCGAAATGCTGCCACTGCTGTTCACCATTTTGCTTCGCAAAAACATTGCCACGAAGCCCTGCCACAATTTCTTGTGTGCTATCTGATGCAACCGCAAAAAATGAACCAGGGTAAATTTCCTCTATCCTTTGCCAAGTTTGACCATCATCAATGCTCCTGGCCATTAACCCCATTTCACCAACCAACATTAATCCGTTATCTGTTATTTCGATTCGATTAAAGTGCGGTAAAATTGAAGCTGTTTCGGCTTCATACCCTTCGGGGTCGTTTTCTTTTAAATCGTTTAAATAATCTCTGTCATCACTGAATAGTAACGAATCTAAAAAGCGCTTTTGCCAATGTTTACCACCATCGCTAGTTTGGTAAAACATACCATAAGCGCCCACTGCAAAACCTTTCAAGTCATCTTCAAATAGAATATCTAAACATGGTTTGTCTAATTCTGGTTGTGCTTGTTGTAATTGCCAATTAACACCACCGTCAGTAGTATTTATTATTGTTGCATCGTGGCCACATGCCCAGCCATTATTTTCATCGCTAAAGTCAACAGCTGTTAATAGCACTTGAGTCGGTACAAGTTCAGCTTGTTGCCATTTATTACCTGTTTCACTTTTAATAACAGTACCATGTTTGCCTACTGCAATTAGCCCGTTACCTGTGTTTGTTATATCGGTAAGTAGGGTTTTATCTGCATTAATTGCACTGATTGCGTTTTCAGGAACATCCTGGGCAACACCCGCACCGCTTATGATCAGGCTGGCATATACTAAATACTTCATAATTTTAATCGCCTTGAACGAGAGAATTGTTTGTCTTTATATACTGAGGAAAGCGTTGCGCGATTTGGTATAAGACAAACGCGATGTGAAAGGAAAAGGCACTTAACATAAGTTAAGTGCCTTACTTCTAACTATCTACCTGCGCGACGTAATGCGCTTGACGTAAATTCGTTATCATTAAACGATTGTGAAAAATCGTACATTTTTTCTTGGTTATCTAAACCAATTGCTAAATAACGACGTGAATTTAAATCATGATAAACTTCAAGCGTACTCCACTGAGTAGGTACTTCGTAATAGTTAAGGCCATAAGCCATTGCTACACGGTAAAGTTGGTCGCGGTTATCATAAATATCCGTAACCTGTACTTGCCAGCTATCTTCATCAATGTAAAACACACGTTTTTTATAGATATGGCGTGTATCGTCTTTTAAGTTAGCTTCAACAACCCAAACACGGTGTTTTTCGTAACGTGTATGTTCTGGATTGATATGACCAGGCATTAAAATATCATCGTACTCTAGCTTATCACTATGAAGTTTATAGCTGTTGTAAGGTATATATAACTCTTGCTTACCTTTTAGCGTCCAATTGTAACGATTTGGCGAGCCATTAAACATATCAAAGTCATCGGTAGTGCGCAGGCTATCGGCTGCTGTGCCTGGTGCATCATATGCAACATTAGGTGCACGACGAACGCGACGTTGTCCCGAGTTATAAGTCCATGCTTGGCGCGGCGTTAATATTTGGTCCATCGTTTCATGAACTAATAACGCAGTACCCGCTAAACGCGCAGGCTCTGTAACGCTCTGTTTAAACTTAAACAAAATATTTGAGTCTTGAAGCTCCGCAGGTGTTGCACTAGGGTCTGAGTATTTAACTAATAACTGCTCATCAAAACCAACATAGTTATAAGAACCAGATGCAGTCGGTGCGGCTTGACCACCAAAACGCTCAATAGATTGGCCACGGTAACGTAATAAGTGATTCCAAATTGCCTCTAAACCAGTTTTAGGAATAGGGAAAGGAATACCAATCGCTGTATTTTTAATACCATTACCGCCTTCAATTAATTCAGCAGTAGGTGCAAACTTTTTAGTCGCGTCATAAACAAACTGAGGGTACGAAGCTGAGCGGCGTGTTTCATACACTGGCATTTTAAATGTGTCCGGGTATGCTTCAAATAAAGCAATTTGACCCGGGCTTAGATTGGCTTTGTACTTTTCAATATTACTTTTATCGATAGTAAAAAGTACTTTATCAGCTGTAAATGGGTCAAGGTGATGCATACCAGCTTCATAACCTGCAGGAGCTGCTGTAATGCCGTTATTCCAAGCTGGAATAGAACCATCAGCATTAGCTGCTTTTTCTGCACCCATTGGCGTTAAGTTTTGACCTAATTGAGCAACTTCATCAGCGCTTAATTTAGCTAAAGCTGCGCTACTTGCAAACAAGCTACAAAATGCTGTAGCGATGAGGGTAGGTTTTTTAATCATAGTAATGTTACCCCTAAATAGAATATTTTAAGTTAAAAGAAACGTAATCGCGGTCTGAGAAAGTATTAATATCGCCGCCGCCCCAAAACGAGTTATAGCTCACATCAAGTGACCACGCATTTTGGTAGTTAAAGTTCATGGTTGCACCTAAAGATTTACGATCTTCGATAAATAAGAACATAGGATCTGGTGTATTACCATTTACGTCATGAGAAAATACAAAACGTGGCGAGAAGTTAATACCGTTATATAGGTTAAAGTAATCACCTTTAGCAATTAAGCGATACCCCCAAGAAGACGCAGTAGCAAATGATTTTTCTTCAGCGCCATTTGATAAACCAAGTTGCAATGTTGAGTAATCAGTTGTACCAGGGCCTGTAATTGTTCCACTGCGGCCAGTACCCGAAACATTTAAACGCATCTCATCGTATTCTGGCATATTATGAATTTTTACCGCACCCACTTCACCAACAACAGCCCAACTATCTGCACCTAAAGAAGGGCCAAATAAGTGAGTAGCAGTAAATTGAATTTGTGACGTATCACGTTCAATATAGCCTTGAGCAACTTCACCCGCAGCAACAGAACTAATATCATCGCCAAAACTCATTTGCGAAATACCTGCAAAATCTGGACGAAGACCTGCAAGCGCTAACTGCTCAGGCATAGCTGTGTACAGTAGCTCTACGTCATCAATTTGCAGAGGCTCATCTTGACGAAACGCAAATTCACCTGCAAAGGCTGTTTCACCAATAGTTGTGTTAAAACTTAAACCATATAGTTTAATATCTTCAGGGTAGTCATTTTCAGCTTTTGAAAAAGCGGTTAAATCAGCAACATTATCTGACGTAATTTCTGTTGTCATGATCATTGCTAAATCTTGTGCAATTGCTGCCTGCGAAAAGTTTGATACACGACCAGAGATAAGCGGGCGACGACTGTGATAATTCACATGGTATAATGCAATCTCAGTATCATTAAACTCAGGTAAAAATATACCTAAACGTAAACCGTATTGGCCACCATCTTCAGGCTCATTTTTACCATTATCCCCTTTGCCTTTAAGCGCAACCTTAGTTGGATAAGCAAGATACATCTGGGCTAATAAAGCACTCCCTTCAGCACTTGAAGGATCAATACCTTGAGCAGCGGCTGCTAATGCAAAATCGGATGTTAGGTTATTCAAACTATCTGTTAAAAAAGCAACATCAATATCAGGATTAGACGTAAAGCCTAATTGAACATTCTGCTGATAACCATTTTCTGCTGCAAAGTCATTAGTAGAAAAGTATGTACCTGCTGCTGGTAAACGCGTTTCCTGCCATTGGTATTGGTAGAAACCTTCAAGCGTAATGTTCTCAGTAATACCAAGCGATGCCCAAAGCATACCTATTGGTATAAATGCTTCTTTTAACTCAGCGCCTGGAGCTTTTAACCTATCTATATCAACTGGGTTTACGTTAATACCATGAGATATAAGCGTACTTTCACCCCAGTTAACTACTTGCTGGCCTAAACGGACAGATAAAGGGTTATTACCATCATTTAAATCAAAATCGGCCCATACAAACGCATCTAATAAACGTATGTCGGCACAGCTTTGTGCTTTAGTGTCTTTATCATCACATGGATCAACACCTTGCCCTGATGTAGGGTTTGAATAAGCGTGGTAGCCATCCATTAAAGCAAAGTCGTAAAAATACATGAAGCGAGTGAACAAACCATAGTTATCTTTATTTATTGAAAGGTCGTGTGTTCCCTTCAATAGTTTTGAGAATGAGTCACCACTATCAAAATTTAAATTACCAGCATCACCGTTATTTGAATAAGACCCAGGTTGAGCCCATACATCTTGAGATGAATAGATAGTGTTACTTAGCGCAGGATTGTATCCTGTCCAATCAAATGCTGGATTATTACTTTTACCAATTAGGTTAAAGTCTCTATCCTCTACGCGAACACTTTGCCCATATGAAAAAGTTGAATCGAAGGTAATATCAAAACCTCCAGCTTCAAATGTTACAGCTTGAGTACTTGCTGCAGATAAACCTAAACTAGCGGCTGCTAAACCTATAGCGATTCTATTTTTAACAAAAAGCGATCTTCTTATCATTTTGGTTCCCCCCTGTCGCGGGTCATTTTGTGTGATCAAGTTATTGTTTTTAGTGTAATCATAACGATAGAAGCGAATCAGTGAAATTACAAATACTCGCTCAAATCAGTCATATACTTTTTATTCTGGTTAACGCTTACGTATTGGTAAGACGTCGTACCAGATAATTTATACACGTTATTTAACAATAGGACAAATTGAAATTAACAAAAATACAATATTTTTATGGTTTTATAACATAAAAACAGGGAGCTAAGCCACTTGTTCAATACGAATGAATTTATTTTCGGGGGTTAATAACATTCTAAAACGCCCTCTTATACCTAGGCTGGTAATAAAAGGTCTTAAATGATTAGCAGAAAAACGTACTGTTTTCCCGCCATCTTCTACAACTTGTAATGAGCTAAAACGGCCATGGTAGTAATCCATGCACTCGCTATAGCTCAATCTTAGGCTAAAATAATACTCAATCATTTATGCGAGCGCTTTTTCAACCTTTTCATACAAGTCAGCACTTAGGCCATCGAGGTTGGCTAAACGCTGTAATTGCAATTTCATTGCGTGTGAACGTACATCATCGTAACGCTTCCACGACATAAATGGTGTAAGCATACGAGACGCATTTTGTGGATTAATTGCATTAAGTTTTATTAATAAATCACCTAATAACGCATAGCCTTGAGCATCTGATCGATGAAATTGCGCTGTATTAAAGTGGCTAAAACTTCCTACAAGTGCACGTACACGGTTAGGATTTGAAAAGTCAAAACACGGGTGTTCATAAAGTGCTTTAATATTTTCTATCGCATTACTGCCTGATTGCATAGCTTGCAGTGCAAACCACTTATCCATGACTAAAACATCATGACGCCACTGACTATCAAAATGACTCAAAAGCGCTTGTCGAACAGGGTGTGAAGCTTTTACCACTGCGCTTAGGGCGCCAAGTACATTAGTCATATTAGTCGAACTTGCAGCCTCCTTAATAAAGGTTACAGCCTCAGGTTTTTGTGTTCTAGCAAGGTAGTGCAAGCATATTTGTTTTAAAGCACGATTCGCAACGGAGGTTGCACTTACACTGCCATCATCTTCAAGAGATTCGTAACAACTAAGTAATTCATCAGCAAGTTCATCAGCAATTTGTTGCTCAAACTTTTCTGTTATTTCGATAATCTCATCAACAGGTATTACATCAAATTCAGCAGCTAACGTGTCAAAACTTGGCAATTTAAACAGCTCTGCAATTAAAGCTAAATCGCCCTCCTTGGTGTTTATAAGCACACGTAGCGCATTTATAATTTCGCTACTTAATACGCTATTCGTTGCATCGGTGATTTGAGATTTAATCGCCTTAATGAATAGCTGCTGTTGTGCATCCCAACGTGAAAAATCACTGCGCGCAAAACGCATAATATGCAATAGTTCTGGCTCTGTTGTTTGCTGATTTAAAATACAAGGAGCAGAAAAGTCTTCGAGTAAAACTGCAACAGGCTTTTCTAAAATATTGTCAAAGCTAAATGTTTGGGTCGTATTTGTTACATCAAGTACATGATCTAGCTTTTTACCTTTATATTGCAGAGCAATACTCTGCCCGTTGGCATCAAGTAGTTCAATAGCAAAAGGTATATGAAGCGGTTTATTCTCTGGCTGATTAGCCGGCGCTGTTTGCTCGATTATCAAAGTGTATGTATTTGAGCTGCTATCAAATTTTTGAATTGCATTTAAACGCGGTGTACCTGATTGGCTGTACCATTGTTTAAATTGCTCTAAATTAACGCCTGATGCATCGCTCATCGCACTAACAAAGTCATCACATGTAACTGCTTGCCCATCGTGGCGCTCAAAGTAAAGTGTCATACCTTTTTGGAAGTTCGTTTCACCCAACAATGTGTGCATCATACGGATAACTTCAGCACCTTTATCGTATACAGTAACTGTATAAAAGTTATTCATTTCAATAACTTTCTCTGGGCGAATTGGATGAGCCATAGGGCCTGCATCTTCACTAAACTGATGCGTACGCATTACTTTAACCGCATCAATTCGGTTAAGTGCACGAGAGCCTAAATCACTGCTAAATTCTTGATCCCTAAAAACCGTTAAACCTTCTTTTAACGATAACTGAAACCAATCTCTACAAGTAACTCGGTTACCAGTCCAGTTATGAAAATACTCATGCCCTACAATAGATTCAATCGTATGGTAGTCTTTATCTGTGGCTGTTTCTTGATTAGCTAATACGCATTTACTATTGAAAACGTTCAGCCCTTTATTTTCCATCGCGCCCATGTTGAAAAAATCGACGGCTACAATCATATAAATATCAAGGTCATACTCTAAATTAAAGCGCTCTTCATCCCACTGCATTGCTTTTTTAAGTGAAGCAATAGCATGGGGTGTTTTAGATAAATTACCTTTATCAACAAACAATGCTAACTCTACATCCCTGCCGCTTTTAGTTGTGTACGTGTCTTTTAAAACATCAAAATCGCCCGCTACAAGTGCAAATAAATAGCTCGGCTTTTTAAATGGGTCTTGCCATTTTACAAAATGACGACCATCTTGTGTTTCACCACTGTCTACTTGATTACCATTAGAAAGAAGTTGCAGATATTTTTTATCGGCAATGATAGTTACATCAAACGTGGCAAGTACATCAGGGCGATCCATGTAATAGGTGATTTTTCTAAAACCCTGCGCTTCACACTGTGTACAATACGCACCGCCAGATAAATACAAACCCTCTAGAGAAGTATTTGTCTCAGGTGATATCTCGGTCACAATACTTAATTGGCAACTATCCGGTAAATTATTAATTATTAGCTGCTCACCAATAATTTCATAATCAGTTATATCGACCGTATCAATAGATAAAGACAGTAAGCGTAATTCAATACCATCAAGTACTAAAGGTGCTTTTTTATCACCAACCCGCGTTAGTGTTAGCAAAGAGCTTACTTTGGTTGATAATGGCTGTAAGTCAAAGGTTAGCTCTGTGTGGTCAATTAAAAAATCAGGAGCTTTATAGTCTTTAAGATATTGTGCTTGAGGTTTACTTGATTCAGTCATAGATACTCCAAAACAGCTCCTTTTAAGTTAAAAGGAGCTGTTTAAAATTAGGCGGATTGTTTTGGCTTAATACGTAAAATTTTAATGCCTAAGTAGGCATAAACAACCGCTAAAACAGGGTTAATTAAGTTAAAGAAAGCGTAAAGTGCATAATCAAAAGGGTTTATTAGTAAAACGCTTTGCATATATGCGCCACACGTGTTCCATGGAATTAGTGGGCTGGTAATTGTACCGCCATCTTCCAATGTCCGAGATAAATTAACAGGCTTCAAACCACGTTTTTCATATTCATCTTTAAACATACGACCAGGTACTACAATTGCAATATATTGATCGGCCGCTATCACGTTAGTACCAATACACGTTGCTATTGTTGCCGCAATTAACGATCCCGTACTTTTAGCTATTTTAAGTATGCTTTTAACAAAAATATCCAAAAGGCCTGTTTTTTCCATAATTGCACCAAACATCAGTGCAGTCATAATAAGCCATGTGGTTGTAAGCATTCCGGACATACCGCCACCACTAAGTAGAGAGTCCATTTTGTCATCGCCTGTACTTATGCTAAAACCATCAAAAAACGTCGTCCAAACAAGCTTAAAGTAGCCAACTAGCTGTCCTTGAGAAACATCAATTTGGCTAGCAATTAAATCAGATTGAAACAACATGGCCCAAACAGCGCCTACAACAGCACCGATAGAGATAGCAGGAAAGGCCGGCATTTTTTTAATCGCTAAAACTAAAAGTACAATTAGCGGAATTAGCATTTCAAAACCAATATTAAAGTTTTGCTGTAAAATAGCCGTTATTTCATCAATACGCCCCGCTTCGCTTGAAGCAGTTGCGTTAAAGCCCATGAATATAAATATAATCAGTGCAATTACAAAACTAGGTACAGTCGTCCACAGCATATGTTGAATATGCTCAAACAAATCTGCGCCTACAACTGCTGGCGCTAAATTTGTTGTTTCAGACAGCGGGCTTAGCTTATCACCAAAGTACGCGCCAGATATAACAGCGCCTGCTGTTACTGTTTGCTCAAGTCCAAGACCCGTTGCAACACCTAATAAAGCAACACCTATTGTAGCGGCAGTAGTCCAAGAGCTACCAATGCTCATAGCTACAATGCCACAAATTAAACAACTCGCTGCGTAAAACCAACTTGGGTTTATAACTTGCAAGCCATAATAAATTAAAGTTGGTACCGTTCCAGAAAGTAGCCAAGTGCCAATTAACGCACCTACCATAAGTAAAATTAGGATAGCACCAAGCGAAAGCGTTATACCTTCAATCATGGCTTGTTCTAACTTTTTCCATGTATAACCGTTTTTAAGCCCAATTAAAGCCGCTGCAAAAGTAGCAAATAAAAGCGCAATTTGGTTGGGCCCTGATGAAGAGTTATCACCAAATAAGTAAACTGCAGCACCTAGCAAACAAATTAATACAGAGATAGGAATTAACGCATCAAAAAACGAGGCGGGCTTGATTGGTTTGTCATCCAATAGCTTCAAAGTAGAGACTCCTAGACACACTTACTGTGTGTTTAATTATTATTTTTAGCACGTTAAGCGCATTAACTGAGCGTCATTAATCTAGCTCAAATTTATGTAATCAAAGATTATAACAATTTAGTAAATTTTAGGTAGTAAAAAAGGCGCTAAAGCGCCTTTTTTATAGAGGTAAAACCAGTTATTACTTCTTAGCTATACGACCATAATTAATATAGTCTTGAGTAATTAATGCAGCTTCTTCTAAAAATGGGTCAAGCTCTTCAATTACTTCTGGTAAATCATCTAAGTTTTCTACCGGGTCTTTACCTAAACGCTTAAGACGTTCGTTAGTACGTACAAGTGCACGTGCTTCACCTTCATCTTTTTCTTTAATACGCGTAGCTTCAACTAAAGAGATAGTTTTACGGTCTTTCTCTTCGTTGTATAAGGTAATGTCATTAAATACATAACCAAATTCTGGTTCTGATTTAATTCGTACTTCGTGTTGCTTCTCAAGGTAGGTAATAATAGGCGTTAAATTACCTAGTTTTTTGTATTTCGCTTTAACAATGCTATCCCAAGGAAGTGCATTATCTTGCTTACTTTCGCCCCACTCTGCAGGATCGATTGCTGATGGAAACGAAATATCAGGGATCACACCTTTATGTTGTGTACTACCACCGTTAATACGGTAGAACTTAGCAATTGTATATTGCACGCTACCCAGCGCATTATCGTATAGGTCGTAAGCGCGGCCTAAGCCTTTGTGCTGCTGTACAGTACCTTTACCAAATGTTTGCTCGCCAATAATAACCGCACGACCGTAATCTTGCATTGCTGCTGCAAATATTTCAGAAGCAGAGGCACTGTAGCGATCAACTAAAACAGTTAAAGGGCCATCGTAATAAGTTATACCATCGCGATCTTTTTGCTCTTCTATACGGTTATTTAAGGTATGAATTTGAACAACTGGACCTTGGTCAAAAAACAAACCTGACAATTGAGTCGCTTCATATAAAGAACCACCACCATTTTGGCGTAGGTCGATAATAATGCCATCAACTTTTTCTTCTTTAAGCTTAGCCAGTTCAACTTTTACATCTTTAGAAAGATTATTGTAAAAGCCTGGAATTTCAATCACTCCAACTTTACTTGTTAAGTCAGAGTATTTGGCTTCAAATACTTCTGATTTAGCCGCTCTATCTTCAAGTCGAATTTTATCACGAGTGATTTCAACAACTTTAGGTGCACCGTGAGCGTCAACACCTTTTAAGTACTGTAGACGTACTTTAGTCCCTTTAGGGCCTTTAATTAAATCAACTACGTCATCTAAACGCCAGCCAATTACATCTACAAATTCTTCGCCATCTTGGGCAACGCCGATAATGCGATCATCAGCTTTAATTTGATCTGTTTTATCTGCAGGGCCTCCTGGCACTAAGCTGCGAATAACAGTGTAGTCCTCATCAGGGCTTAGCACGGCACCAATGCCTTCAAGCTCTAAGTCCATATCCATTTTGAATTGCTCTGCACGACGTGGCGATAAGTAAGACGTATGAGCCTCAATACTGCGTGCTAGCGAATTCATAACAATTTGAAAAGCATCTTCTGAATTAGATTGTACTAAACGTTTTTCTGCATTTTTATAACGTTTGGTCAGTACTTCTTTAATGCCTTCCCAATCTTTACCCGTCATTTTTAAACGCAGTGCATCGTACTTTACACGCTCACGCCAAATTTCATCAAGCTCAGCTTGTGACACAGGCCATGCCGAATCTTCACGGTCATAAAAGTATTCATCTTCTTTATCAAACGTCATTTCTTTTTCAAGTAAAGTAAGTGAATACTCGTAACGTTCAAAACGGCGTTTAAGACTTAAGTTAAAAATATCAAACGTAAATTCTAATTTACCGGTAGTAATCGCGTTGTCAAAGTCATCACGATATTGCTCAAAAGAGGCAATATCGCTGGCTAAGAAAACGCTTTTATTAAAATCAAGGGATTCGATATAACGATCGTACACTTTACTAGAAAGCTCATCGTTAAATCGAACCGGTGTATAGTGTGAACGAGCAAATAAGCTAGCCACTCGTTTGCTAGCAGTACCATGTTGACTCTCTTGCTTAAGCTGGGGTAAATCGTCAATTGTAACGGCTTCAACAGCAGCAAATAATGAACCTGAAAACAGGGCAGCAACTAACGGAATGAGCGTAAACTTTTTACTCATACACAACTCCTTAATTTATTTACAACTTAAACAATATATAAGCTGTCAGCTTTGGTTTTAACTTGCATGCCTGTAACTAATTCAACATGAACATCATCTTTGTTCACTTCAGTGATTACTGCGTTTACAAGTGCTTGGCCAAGTTTAACCTTAACCTTATTATTAACCTTGACCTCAGTTGCTGGTAAAGGTTCAATTTTTCCTGAACGTTTAGCCGGCGCTGCTTTAGCAGGTTTGTTAGCTGCAGGTGCGTTTTTATCGCCTGCTTTACTAGCATGAGCTGGTTTTTTCTTGAAAGATTTAGAATCAGAATCTTGGCGTGGACGCTGTTGTTTTTTGCGTTTTGCCATTTTAGCACGGCTTTCTTCCAATGCTTTTTGTGCATGGTCGATATGCTCTTGCTCAACTTTTTCACCTTGATTACCATCAAGGTCAATACGAAACTCTGACTTAGTCACAGCTTCTAAATAACGCCAATTAGACGTGTATTTTCTAAGCGCTTGACGAACTTGAGTCTTACTTACTTTTTCAGACCCTTCAATACGCTCAGCAATATCTTTAAAAATACCTACTTTAAGCGGCTTGATGCCATCTTTTTGTTTAAAACATTGTGGGAATTCTTGATATAAAAATTCCAACACTTCATTAATATCTTTTAGCTTGTTTGTGGTTTCCATTTTAGAACCTATTTTTCACATCTTTTCATCAAGGGACGAATCGACGTAGTGTGTTACCCAGTCGACCAACTCTTCGAAATCGGCTTCTATTACAGCCATATCACCCCGAAGGTGTTCCCAAATACCATTAATTGTTTCATCAATAAATTCACATTCTGAATCATCTGGAAGACGATCCCATGCAATATGAATTAAATCATTGAGCGTTTCCGCTACATGCTCTTCTTCGCCTTCCCAATCGCCAACATCTTGCACAGCAAATAGGTAGTCTTGAACATTTAGCAAATCTTTCATTACATGCTCGCCTCTAAGCATTTCACTAATGCTTCAAGGCCAACTTTATCATCAGCATCAAATCGGCCAATACTTGGACTATCAATGTCTAGTACTGCGAATACTTTACCATGTTTCATGATAGGTACAACTACTTCAGAATTAGACGCTGCATCGCAGGCTATATGCCCGTCAAAAGCGTGAACATCTTCAATTAATTGTGTTTCTGCGGTTGCCGCAGCTGTTCCACATACCCCTTTCCCAACGGGAATACGGATGCATGCGGGGTTACCTTGAAACGGGCCAAGTACTAATTCAGTAGGAGAATCCATAAAGTAAAAGCCCGCCCAATTTACATCTTCTAAAGAGGTAAATAACAGCGCGCTTATGTTTGCCAAATTGGCAATTACATTAGATTCACCAGCTATCAGCGATTCAGTTTGCTTAACTAATGACTGGTAAAAATCGTGCTTTTGCATACCAAACTACTTCTTATTAAACATACAGTAGCTAAAGGTACTCTTTGTCGTGAAAAATTGGAACCTTTTGGAGGTAAAAAAAAGGAAATTGCACCGTTTATCAGCGTGCTTGGTTAATAATGCTGCGATTATTTTTTTACCGATTTACGAAGACCAAATAAAAACAGTCCAGCAGCAAATGCTGACATAACACTATTAATCAAAAATATCTCACCAGTTGATGCACTTAATAAGTAACTGAATATAGCGCCACCTAACAAACCAAGGGTTAATACACCTGAATAATTAACTTTAGAATACTTAAACATAAGTAAATATCCTGGCACGACAAAAGCCGCCATTGTTAAACCTACAATATGCGCATTTGAGATAGCAGTCATCAAAAGTTGAAAAAATACGGATAGGAAATCACCCTGTAGCGTTAGTGCGTAATACAATCCTAACAAGCTGCCAATAATTACCGGGGACAATAATGAAAGCGCGACGCTTTTTGCGAGTTGATGTTTCATCTAATAATCCTTAATACAGAGTATAAATTTTAATGTATTAAGCATGCACCAAGATCTAAAGCTTAGAAATAGAGACTATGGTCGTAATTTATGATGATAAATCGCGCTATTTCTACCCGTAGTTATTTATTTTACAGGCACAAAAAAGCCCGCTAAATTAGCGGGCTATTTTGTTATATGGTGGAGAGATAGGGATTTGAACCCTAGATGGGCTATAAACCCATGCCGGTTTTCAAGACCGGTGCATTCGACCACTCTGCCATCTCTCCGATACTGCTAAGTTAAAAGTAAGAGTGTACTAATAACTATTTAAATGAATGATATTTTAATTACCACACACTTATTAAATAAGTGGTGGAGAGATAGGGATTTGAACCCTAGATGGGCTATAAACCCATGCCGGTTTTCAAGACCGGTGCATTCGACCACTCTGCCATCTCTCCGCACGGCCTGCATAATAGGGAAACCCATCCCTTTTGTGAAGCTTTTTTTTTAATTAATTGTTTAAGTGCCTAAAAAACAATTGATTTGTTTAAAGTTAAAACAAAATGTTTTTAATTTAGCCATCAATATACTTTTATTTAAATATTTAACTCTATTGATCTACAAAGGTTTGCCCAAACATATAAGAGTTGGTAATCTAATTTTAGTTAAATTATCGAAACACACACGTTTCACTTAAAGGAGCTCTACAATGGCGTTTAATCAATCGTACAATACCGCGAAACCGGTAATGTCTACCATTGAAACAAACAAGGTACTTAAAAACACCTACTTTTTACTAGCTATGACACTTGCATTTAGTGCAGTTACAGCCGGTATTTCAATGGCACTACAATTACCTTACTTTATGGGAATTGTGTTTACACTCGTTTCGTTCGGTTTATTATTTGTTGTAAATAAAAAAGCAGATACAGCATCTGGTGTATTTTGGGTTTTTGCTTTCACAGGTTTAATGGGGGCAGGCTTAGGTCCATTGCTTAACCATTATGCTGCATTACCTAATGGCCCAATGCTTATTATGCAAGCCTTAGGTTCTACAGCGCTTATCTTTTTTGGTTTATCTGCTTATGCACTAAATACTAAAAAAGACTTCTCATTTATGGGTGGCTTTTTAACTGTTGGCTTAATCGTTGTGATTGTAGCAAGCATCGTTAATATTTTTATTGGCAGTTCATTGATGTTTATGGTGCTTAATGCAGCAGTTGTACTGATTATGTCTGGTTTGATTTTATTTGATACAAGCCGAATCATAAACGGTGGTGAAACTAACTACATTCGCGCAACAGTGTCTTTATACCTAAGCGTATATAACTTATTTACTTCTTTACTTGCTCTACTTGGCGCAAGTGATGACTAATTAAATAGTTCTGTTAAAATAGCCCCTTTATTGGGGCTTTTTTATTGGAATTGTTTTGGCACGCTTTGTTCTTTCATTACATACACCACCATCCGATCACGATACCACGCAACGCATAGTTAAATTTGCGAATGCATGTTTAGCCCAAGGGCACACCATTGATGCTATTTTTTTATACCAGCAAGGTATTTATCATGCATCTACCCACTTTGATTTATCCTCAGACGAGCTTCAAATTTCAGCACTTTGGCAGCAACTTGCTGATCAAAAACTAAATTTAATGCTGTGTGTTACCGCCGCGCAAAAGCGCGGGTTAGATATTAAAAACACAGGTGTATTTAAAGTCGCAGGGTTAGCTGAATTTGCAATGCTTGCAAGCGACGCAGATAAATGGGTGCAATTTAAATGATAAACGTATTAGTAATGAGTCAGTGCAGCCCATTTGACGATTTAAATATTCGTGATGCACTTGATATGACATTGATATTTGCGGCCGTTGACCAAAATGTGAGTTGGTTGTTTAGCGGCCCCGCCGTTTTGGCTTTAAAAAAGCATCAACAACCAAACGATATTGGCTTAAAAGATTTTTTTAAAAACATTAAAACACTCGAAATCTATGATGTTGAAAACATCTACGTGTGTGAAAAGTCATTGCTTGATTATGGTTTAAATAAACATGATTTACTCATAGAGGCAAAAGCACTCAACTTTAGCCAACAACAAACACTAATTAAAGCGCAGCAACATGTGGTGAACCTATGAGTACGTTACATATATTTTCAAAGCCGCTTAACTATTACTCGGCAAATCAGCTAGAGAACTTAATTTTATCAGACGATAACGTGCTACTTGTTGGTGATGCCTGCTTTGCAAAAAAACAATTTAGACAATTTGCAGATACACTGTTAATACTTGAACAAGACGCGCAAGTACGTGCAATAAAATTAGCAGATAACGATAAAGCCATTAGCTATAAAGACTTTGTAGCACTCACTTTATCAACTAATCAATCAATTACGTGGTAACTCATGCTTGAATTTAACAACCAACAGATTGAAACCGACAAACAAGGCTACTTGCTTGACCATACTTTGTGGTCAAAGGAGCTTGCACCTGTAATTGCTATCCAAGAAAACATTACCCTTAGCGTTCAACACTGGGAAGTCATTAACTTTGTTCGTGATTTTTATATTGAATATAACACCAGCCCAGCAATTCGGATGCTTGTAAAAGCAATGGCAAAAGCACTCGGTGAAGACAAAGGTAATAGCCTTTATTTATATAAATTATTCCCTAAAGGCCCTGCTAAGCAAGCAACAAAAATCGCCGGATTACCAAAACCAGCTAGGTGCATATAATGAGATCTAAATCAGGCAATAATCAAGTAACTGAATCCAAGCCAAAAAGAAGTACAGGCCGTACTTATTCACGCAGTGCACTTAACAAAACGCCATCTGGTAAAAGAGAAATAAAGCCGCAAATAGCATCTAAAGACAGAAAAATTGTGTTATTCAACAAGCCGTTTGATGTGCTATGCCAATTTACAGATGACGCAGACAGAAAAACGCTTGCTGAATTTATCCCTATTAAAGAAGTTTACGCAGCAGGAAGGTTAGACAGAGACAGTGAAGGTTTATTGCTTTTAACAAACTGTGGAAAATTACAAAACACCCTAACGGCACCTGATAAAAAGACGAATAAAACCTACTGGGCACAAGTTGAAGGTGAACCAACAAGCGAATCAATTAATGATTTATGTAATGGCGTAGAACTTAAAGACGGACTTACACTCCCCGCTAACGTTAAAATAATTGATGAACCTATAATTTGGACTCGTAATCCTCCTGTACGCGAGCGAAAAGCAATCCCTACCACTTGGCTAAGTATTACAATTAATGAAGGTAAAAACAGACAAGTTCGTCGAATGACCGCGCATATTGGACACCCTACACTTCGCCTCATCCGCTATAGCATTGGCAACTATACGTTGGATGATATTAATTGTGGTGAATACAAAGTAATTAAGGGCGTAGTTGATGCATAAACCGCATGTCACGGTTGCAGCAATAGTAAAAAAGCAAAACGAGTTTTTACTTGTAAAAGAGCGAGATAAATTTACAAAGCAAATTTGTTACAATCAACCTGCGGGTCATTTAGAGCAAAATGAGACACTTGCACAAGCTGCAAGCAGAGAGCTACTAGAAGAAACAGGCTTAACGCTTGAGCCTATTGGGTTTTTAGGTGTTTATAATTTGCATGCCGATAACGCAGTGCACTATTTGCGATTCTGCTTTTTATTTGAAGCGCCTAATAATATAAAAGCACCAACACCAATGGATTCCGACATCATCAGCGCTAGCTGGTATACATTAGAGCAAATAAAATCATTACCTCTTAGAAGCCCTTTAGTGCTCAAGTGCATTAACGACAGCTTGAATCGACCACCGTTAAGCTTAGAAACTATTTATAATTGATTTACTCTGAGCTTAGCGCTATACAATTACGTCCTTGTTTTTTAGCATAATAAAGGGCGTTATCAGCGGCTTTAACAAAGCTGACTTCATTACTATTTGTATAGTCACTGATGGTATTAATACCCATACTTATAGATAAAAATCCGGTAAAGCTATCCTGATGTGCAATAGCTAAGTTTTCTACAGCCTTTTGTATTTGCTCAGCTATAAACAATGCCCCTTGCCTATCGGTTTGAGGTAATAAAACAACAAATTCCTCTCCGCCATATCGAGCCACAAAATCTTCTGGGCGACTAACAGTTGAAGCAATTTTTTGAGCCACATCATATAAACACGTATCGCCGGCTACATGCCCATACCGGTCATTAAATTGTTTAAAATAGTCAATATCGATAATAATTATCGATAGCATGCCTTCGCATTCTTTTGATTGTTCATACTCTTGTGTTAGTTTTTCATCAAACCGACGCCTGTTTGCAATTTTGGTTAATGCATCCAAAAAAGCCATATCCCTAAGTATATCCTCTGCTTCTAAACGCTCTGTAGCATCATTAAAAACAGCTAAAAACTCTTCACCTATATCAATTCCTGAAATTTCCATCATCACTTGTGAGCCATCACGACAAGAAACTCGATAGTTATTTGCAGGTATATCGTTATTATTATTCAGCGCCTTTTCAAGTGAATCTTGCCACAGCTTTTTTGCAAGCTCTCTATATTGTGGATCTGGGCACGCTTTTTCCCACCACAATTTAAGATTAGGTACATGCTCTACTGTATAACCAAAAACATCTACAAAGCGTTGATTAACTTTCAAAATATCACCCGTCTTAGAACACACATTACATACCGGCATTGGCAAAACGGTAAATAACCTAGCGTAGTGACTTATCTCATGTTTGCGCATAGGGTTGAGTGTACTTTGAGGTAAGTAACTCATTGGCATATCACTTTTTTCTATACTAAGCTTTTCGTCCATTTCTAAAGCGAAATACCATTCAAGCCACCAGTGCTCTACATGATCAAGTACCTTTAGCTCAATGTTCTTTTTAGCGGTTGAGCCCTTAATTAAGCTAAATAACTCATGTACATGATTTGGTTCTTGGTAAATATGGGTTTTTTTTAGTTTTATTAACTCATAAAAAAGATTATAGGCTGATTTTTTAAACTCTGTCGTCTTGCTAGAAAGTAATTCGCTATCCACAAAATCCGGTTTTTGTGTGTAATGCTCGACTAAAGAATTTATCTTGTTTATTTGATAGGCATAATTCATATATTCATTCCATTGACTATATTTCAAGCGGCTTTAAAATGGTTTACAACCATATACTCACCACTATTTTATTTTTATTAAGTGTATATTTACCCTAGTAGTTTTAAAAGAAAAATACTATTAATAAAACTCAATAACTACATGAATTATTCTATACTCTTAATTTATTAGTAAAGATCACTTTAATATTACTAAAGTTACAGCCTAATAAAGCGCTTAAGTCTAGTTTGCTATTTGTTATATAAATAAAATACTGACTAATTCCCCTCTTTGCGTCCTTAGTCTCTTTAAGCACAAACAAAATACATGCTATAATCGCGGCCTTTCCAAGTTAACAGCAATCTGTATAAGCGAAATTATTCATGAGCGAAAATAGTCACATTAAAGTCATTGTTGGCATGTCCGGCGGTGTTGATTCTTCTGTATCTGCATATTTATTACAACAACAGGGCTACCAAGTAGAAGGCCTGTTTATGAAGAACTGGGAAGAAGACGACAATGATGAATACTGTGCTGCCGCTGATGATTTAAAAGATGCGCAAGCAGTGTGTGACAAATTAGGCATTGAGCTTCACACAGTTAACTTTGCAGCAGAATATTGGGACAATGTATTTGAGTACTTTTTAGCAGAGTACAAAGCAGGTCGCACACCTAACCCAGATATAATGTGTAACAAAGAAATTAAATTTAAAGCCTTTTTAGAATTTGCTGCGCAAGCACTCGGTGCTGACTTTATTGCAACGGGTCACTATGTTCGCCGTGAGCTTCGCGATGACAAATACGTAATGTGTCGCGGACTTGATAACAATAAAGATCAAAGCTATTTCTTATATACTCTAAGCTATGAACATATTGGCCAAACGTTATTCCCTGTAGGCGATATCGAAAAACCAGAAGTACGCCGCATAGCAGAAGAGCAAGACCTAATCACTCACGATAAAAAAGACAGCACAGGTATCTGCTTTATTGGTGAGCGTAAATTTAAAGACTTTTTACAAAAGTTCTTACCAGCACAACCTGGCGTTATCGAAGACACAGACGGTAACAACGTAGGCGAGCACGAAGGCTTAATGTACCACACACTTGGACAACGCAAAGGCTTGTTAATTGGTGGTATGAAGGAAGGTTCTGGTGAGCCTTGGTACGTAGTAGATAAAGACCTTGAGCGAAATGTACTTATTGTGGGGCAAGGTAAAGATCACCCTCGCCTATACAGCAACGGTCTTAACGCAAACCAACTTCACTGGGTAGACCGTATTGGCCCTAAAGGCACCACTCGCTGCACAGTAAAAACGCGTTACCGCCAAGAAGACTTAAGCTGCACCCTACTTGTAGGTGAAGACGGCATGGCCCGCGTATTGTTCGACGAGCCACAAAAAGCAGTTACGCCTGGTCAATCTGCCGTATTTTACGCAGAAGATGTGTGTTTAGGTGGTGGTATTATTGACTCGGTGATTAAGTAATGAATGAACACCAAGTCATGGCGCTTGCCGCCATGTGCCAGGCTGCTAAACAAGTTCAAAAAATTGCCCAATACGGCAACAATAACGAACATGATTTAGAAATCTTACTTTCAAGCATTATTCAAACATCTCCGGCATCGCCAGAAGATGTTTACCAAGGTACTGACAACTTACGTGATGGCTATAAAACATTAATGGCGCAGCTTACTGCTGGCGCTCAAAAAGATGTTGAAATAGTAAAGTACGTAGGTGGTTTAATGCAGCTTGAGCGAGCACTCAGTGCTAACGAAAAAAGCTTAAACGAATTAGGTAAACGAATTGATGATATTCATCGTCGTTTAGACCACTTTGCTATTACCGATGAGAGTGTTGTTGCCGGTTTAGCAGATATTTACTCGTCGGTGCTGAGCCCCCTTGGGCACCGAATACAGGTTTATGGTAAACCCGAGTTATTAAAACAGCAGCTCACTCAAAATAAAATCCGTGCGTTATTATTAGCCGGCATTAGAAGTGCAGTATTATGGCGACAAATGGGCGGTAAACGCCGTCACTTTTTCTTTGCAAAAAGAAAAATACTCGCCATTGCTAAAACAAAAATTTAACTATCGTTCAAACTAAAATTTAGGAGTTATTATGGAGCTTTCAGCGTTAACGGCTATCTCTCCAGTGGATGGTCGCTACGGCAGCAAAACCACTGAACTACGCAGTATTTTCAGCGAATTTGGCTTAATCAAATACCGCGTAATTGTTGAAGTGCGTTGGTTGCAAGCGTTAGCTGCAGCAAGCGATATTAAAGAAGTACCTGCATTTAGCGAACAAGCTAATGCACTTCTAAACGCCATTGTAGATAACTTCAGTGAAGCTGATGCACAGCGCGTTAAAGATATAGAACGCACTACAAATCACGATGTTAAAGCTGTTGAATACCTACTAAAAGAAAAAGTAGCCGATAACAGTGAGCTCCATGCAATAAACGAATTTATTCACTTTGCTTGTACTTCAGAAGATATTAATAATCTATCTCATGGTTTGATGCTAAGCGAAGCACGTAAAAATGTTTTACTTCCTTATTGCGACGAACTTTTAAGTGCAATTAAAGCTAAAGCAATTGAATACAAAACAATCCCAATGATGACTCGTACGCACGGACAACCTGCAACACCATCAACTATGGGTAAAGAGTTTGCTAACGTATACATGCGTTTAAAGCGTCAACGTGACCAAATTGCACAAGTAGAAATGCTAGGTAAAGTTAATGGTGCTGTTGGTAACTACAACGCTCACCTTAGCGCATACCCAGATTACGACTGGCACACACATGCAGATAAATTTGTATCAAGTTTAGGTTTAACACTAAACCCATTTACTACACAAATTGAACCGCATGACTATATTGCAGAGTTATTTGACGCAATTGCACGTTTCAACACTATATTATTAGATTTTGACCGTGACATGTGGGGTTACATTGCCCTTAATCACTTTAAGCAAAAAACAATTGCTGGCGAAATTGGCTCATCAACAATGCCACATAAAGTTAACCCAATTGATTTTGAAAACTCAGAAGGTAACTTAGGCTTAGCAAATGCCATTTTCTCTCATCTTGCACAAAAATTACCCGTTTCTCGCTGGCAGCGTGATCTTACTGATTCAACGGTATTACGTAACCTAGGTGTTGGTATGGGTTATGCAATTATTGCATACCAATCAACACTTAAAGGTGTAAGCAAGCTAGAAGTAAACGAGCAACGTTTAGCTGACGAGCTTGATCAAAACTGGGAATTGCTAGCTGAGCCGATTCAAACGGTTATGCGTAAGTATGGCATTGAAAAGCCATACGAAAAACTTAAAGATTTAACACGCGGTAAACGCGTAAATCAAGAAATTATGGCTGACTTCATCGATGGTTTAGACCTTCCAGAGCACGCTAAAGTAGAAATGAAAAAATTAACGCCTGCCAACTACATTGGCCGCGCTGTTGAGTTTATTGATGATTTAGTTTAAAACTAAATTGCTCTTTTAAAAAGCGAAAGGATCATCCTTTCGCTTTTTTTGTTTTAACCTCATTGCACTAACTAGTAGGCATAATGTATGTACCAATTAAAAATAAATAATTTGTCTGAGCAAGAGTTTTTAAGCCATTTTTGGCAAAAAAAGCCGCTTTTAATCAAACAAGGTTTTGCTGATTTTCAAGACCCGCTTGATGCTAATGAACTTGCCGGCCTAGCAATGGAAGAAAGCATAGAGTCGCGTATTATCACCAATCATAAAAATGATTGGCAAACACACCAAGGTCCATTTGAAGACTTTGAGCAATTAACTGACGATCACTCTACTTTACTCGTGCAAGCAGTTGATCACTGGCATAGCGATGCTGCACAACTGCTAGAACCTTTTAGGTTTATTCCCAACTGGCGCATAGACGATTTAATGATCAGCTATTCAACGCCTAATGGTGGTGTGGGTCCACATTTAGACCAATACGATGTATTTATTATTCAAGGTGAAGGCAAACGTCATTGGCGTGTAGGCTTACCCGATCCAACACTTAAGCAGTTTGCTCAAAACAAAAAACTACTTCAGGTTGAAGCATTTGAAGCCGTAATAGATTGCATTTTAGAACCTGGCGATATTTTGTATATTCCACCAGGGTGCCCTCACGAAGGTTACGCTGTAGAAAACGCACTAAATTATTCAGTTGGTTTTAGAGCCCCAAATCAACAAGATTTATTGTCGAGCTTTGCCGATCATATTATTGATACCGAAAGCGGACAAAAACGTTATACCGATCACAACATCACACTAAGAAAATCAAAAGGTGAACTTACAAACCTTGAAGTTGATAAAGTTAAAACACTGATGGCGGCACTTTTAGAAAATGACGATTTATTTAAACAATGGTTAGGCTCAACGCTTAGTCAGCCCAAACATGAAATGGATTTAGCACCAGTAGAGCCTCCATTTACATCAGAGCAAATAAGCGATGATTTAAGTGATGAAGAAACTGTGTTTGAGCGTTTAGGTGGTACGCGTGCTATTTACCAGCAGCTCGATACCGAAGTGCTATTAAGTGTTAACGGTGAAAATTACGCTATGCCATTAACTGACTTAGCGGCGGTAAAACTACTTACCGATAATACTGAGTTTGAAAGTTCAGCATTAAACTTAACAAACCCAAGTTTAGTATTTACTCAAACCTTTACTACACTTGTTAATGAGGGGATCTGGTTTAATATAGACCAAGAATAATAATACCAATTTTATTAGTAATGATGAGCATTTTGCGGCGTAAAATATTATGTATACAGGTTAGCTAAAAATTTTAATTTTACCTGATATTGGCTTAAATAATTTTGCTGCGATTACTTACTCATTTTAATTTGGTATCAATAGGAGTTTGCAATGGGCTATCTGGTTGATAAAGTTGAATGGGATATAAAAAAAGATATGTTACAAAAAATTCGAGAGCGAGTTTTTGTTTACGAGTTACATATCCCCAAGCACATCGAATTCGATAGCCTAGATAAAATTGCATTACATGTACTTGTCACAGACGATGCAAACTGCCCTATTGCAACAGGTAGATTATGTACAGATGGCTTAATCGGCAGAATAGCTGTATTACCCGAGCATCGTAACCGCAAGGTATATAAATCACTTCTCAATTTTATTGTTGAATTAGCGTCAAACCAAGGTATAGAGGAAGTAAGCATTAATTGTATTTTAAATGAGGTAGAGCGTTTTAAGCGAAATGGCTTTATTCAGCAAGGAAATGTTTTTATCGAAGCGGGAATACCCAGGCAACGCATGCAATGCCCTGTTTCAGCGTTTAAAACAACCCCCTTCACACTTGTTCATTAGATAAAGAAAAGGGCAATAAATAAACTAACGCCCTCCACATTATTATTTTAAACTAAACTTAAGTTACCTAAACTACTTTGGTTCATTAGCCCACAGTGGTTCATTATCATACATTTCGTATAAGCCATGTGCTCTATTTATAAGTAAGTTAGCAAAATCTACCTGAGTTTTATCACGCGCGCCTGTACTCATAATTTGATCCGCTTTTAATTGCCACTGCAATGAAAAATAACGCATTGCATCGCGAGCATCTGTAGCTGCACTTACCTCAGCATGATCTGTAGGTAATCGTCCTGTAACTACCCAATATGTTTTACCGTTCTGGGCTTTAAATTTCCACATAGCACAAAGTGGTGCTAAAAATCGGCTGTCTTTATCAACTACTGATTTTGGCATAATGCCTTTTTCGGCTAAATGCTTTTGCGCTGCTTGAAAACATTCCCGTTGCCACTGCATTCTTTGCTCATCAGTTATAACTTGCTCTTTTGCTGTTAACGGCTTTTTTTCTTGTTGTTCCATTTTTAATAACCTTTTACTTCTTTTTTTTACACTCTAAGGGCTTAGTAAATAAGGTGCAAGCATAAAACTCCCATTTGCACCTTAAAGCTCTCTGTTTGCTGTGTTTTTAGGCAAACTATTATTTTATATTGTGATCAAACGAACCTACATCACCCGGAAAAACTACGGGTGACTCAACACCGTCTTTACTAACAGAAGCTACACCAAAGTAATAATTATCAATTACCACATTTTCAAGCGTATATTTTGAAACATTACCCACGTATTTACTAAACTGCCATTGCGGCTCGCTCGTATAACGCCAATAAATTTTATATCCAGCAATGTTCTCGTCATCATTTTTCGCCCATGAGAAAGAAGTGTTAGCAGTAACAGCGCCCGTTATTTTAACTTCTTTTGGCGGTGCGGGTGCCCACGCCATAGACGCCATAGTTACCGCATTAAGTGAGGTTAGCTTAGCCGTATAATCAAAATCAACACCTTCAATGGTATCACCATACTCAACACCATCTTCAGTGCGTAAATCTTGATGCTGACGATCGTAGTGCTCATTAGTTTCCATAATACGCACGGCTGCAAAACCTGCGTCATTAAATGGACGATGATGCCCACCACGGCCAAATCTATCTAATCGATATACAAGCATTGTATCTAAATTAGGAATGTATCTGTCAGCAATAGTGTCTATGTAGCGAGCTAAATTACGACTCGCAGAATCAACTTCACCACCTGTAAAGCGACGAGTATTAGCTTGCTTTTTAGTTTCAACAACACGGGTACCTTCTGAAAATATACGTGCAGTCGTGTTATCAGTTACACCATTAATACCGGTAATATTGCCAATCATATCGTTGTTTAAAACGCCATGAACTTGCCAGTTATGCTTTTGTGCATAAGCAGTTAATATTTTACCGCCAAACAAACCTTGCTCTTCGCCCGAAAGCGCCGCGTAAACTACCGAACCATTAAATTTGTATTTACTTAAAACACGAGCAGCTTCTATAACACCAGCTACACCTGATGCATTATCATTTGCGCCAGGAGAGTCGCTAGTAAAATCCATAACATCACTTACACGTGAATCTATGTCACCCGACATCATCACCATTCGATTAGGCTCGCTTGATCCGCGTTGAATAGCCACTATGTTAACCACTTCAACAGGATTAGGAATGCGTTTTTCGCCCGATATAGTGTCCTTTACTTCAATAATTTCCAGGCAACCACCACACTGTGCCGATATTTTTTCAAATTCTTTTTTTATCCAGCGCCTAGCCGCACCAATACCTCGAGTATCCGATTTAGTATCTGAGAGCGTATGACGAGTACCAAAATCCACCAGCGTTTGAATATCACTACCAATACGGGTAGCCGACACTTCACTTGCTATGTCATGTAACTTTTGTTGGTCGGTATATTGTAATTGTGTTTCACCATGTGCTGATAATGCAAGTGTGCAGGCACCTGCAATTGCAGTAAATTTAAGTAACGTTGTTGTGATTTTCAAAGGTGTTTTAAGCATCTATTAGCTCCTAATTATTATAGTGTAACCATTACCTAAGTAAGATTTTATGGCAATACATTTGAGGTAGATGCAGAAAGGAGCACGCTAAAGCGCATTTACAAGAGGTTACTAGGATAGTAAAAAGCCCACTACCTTGAATGGTTCTGGCCAAAATTTATTATGCATATTTTTAATAAGTGGTTTTAATATCAAATTCTTTTAAAAAGGCCTCATGTCCCCCTAAGCTTGCAAGCACACCAGCAGAAAACATAAATATTAATACAAATGCTAAACAGATCAAAAACTCCGAACTATTTTCAGGATTAATATAGTAGTTAAGTAAAAAACCACTCAAGACACCTATAAAAGCAATTTTGCTAAATAAAAAATAACTTGGGATCTCAAATGCCCAAACAGAGGTGTTGTTTACAAACTGCCTATATCCATACGTCATAAAAGCCAACAGACCAATAATACCAATAATACCAATTGCAAAAGTAGTCACTGTGGTCAGTGCGCTCATGTTTTTATAAATAAGCACATACCCTAATCGTAAAGAATAGATAAATACTGCAAACCATGCCAAAACAGCAGGCCCTAAAATTAATCCCATTTTCAATCCTTGAATAACGTCTAACTAATTAATTGCTAATACAATATTATATTTAGAGGTTAAATTACAAACCTTGTTACACAATAATCTATTATAAAGTGTGTTTTTCATGGCACACTATCATTGTGTTTATATAAATAGTTTAAGTTATGCGCCAGCTAAAAGAAGATACAGTTAAAAGTAACCTTATTGAATCGCAGCAAAGTGCATACGGTCCCGTATGTGTGTACCAAAATAAAGAATATCGTTGGCTAACCCTTGCACAAAAGGCCAATGATGACATAACTATTCAAGGTGTTATGAACCTAACACACCCTGAGCAAGTAATCGTACCTGTAAACCAGTGCATGCTGCTGTTTTTACTTAAACCGGTAGATACACTAAACATATTAAATCTAGGTTTAGGCACTGCAGGGTTTGAGCGAATTATGTATCACTTGCAAAGTAGTACGCCTTACATAAAGACTATAAATACATTTAAGACGGTAGAAATAAACCCAAGCATTGCTTTAATTGCTGCTCAGCACTTTAAGTTACCAATTAAGCACAGCAGCTATTTACAATGCGCCGAGCAATATATTTCGCAATGCTCTGATCACTTTAACGTGATCACTATCGATATTTTTAGTGGTGAATATCATCAGCCTTTTTTAACCAGCGATAGCTTTTGGCAAAACATAAACCGCTGTAGTGAGCCAAGTACTCAAGTAATCATTAATTTAAACCCGCAAACTGGCAAAGAGTTGCAAATGCTTTTAGTGCTTTTAAGGCAACATTTTAAGTGCTTAGCGATAATAGAGTTTAACGAATACAAAAATATAGTAATCATACTAAGCCAGCAAACATTAATGCACATAAACGTTGATGAAATACAAAACTCACCTGTGTTTATAAATTTTGCGCCAAACCTTTATAAAAGTATTAACAGTATTTACCACATTGAATAAAATGCGTTACCGCCCAGGTTCATGTTTTTCATAGCACGGTAAGCTTGTTTCTAGCTGCTCCCAGTTAGCTTTAGACGTAACAAAATTATGCGATAATACCAGCTCAGTAATATCGCTATCGAATATTCCTAAACGAATTCGTATTCTGCTTTTATCATCATTGTTGCTACTGTAAACCGGCGAGCCGCAACATTTACAAAAGTAACGAGTGCGCCCTGGTTTAAAACTAAATTCACTAAGTAGTGCTTGCCCTTTGATTATTGTAAAGTCATCTATATTTACAAAGCCATTGGTTGCAAATGCAGTCCCGCTGTTTTTTCTGCACAGTGAGCAATGACAATGAATAATGCTGGTTATACTACCCGACACTTCAACATTTACCTCACCACACAAACACGAACCCGTATACATAAAACGTCCTAATAATTTAAACTCAGCTAAAGCTTGCCGAGCTGATTGAATGCAAAGGGTTATATTACATTTTCAAGCTCTATCAAAC
Source organism: Pseudoalteromonas sp. NZS100 (assembly GCF_015864815.1). NCBI lineage: Bacteria > Pseudomonadati > Pseudomonadota > Gammaproteobacteria > Alteromonadales > Pseudoalteromonadaceae > Pseudoalteromonas > Pseudoalteromonas sp. NZS100. Next base: position 150,766 of record NZ_JADYWM010000005.1, on the reverse strand, counting down.
CATACCTATTGCTTTAATGATTGACATAAAAACATTAAATTGGTTACATAACTCTCAATAAAAACTATAGCCAAAATTTAAATTGGTTAACCAAATATCAATAATATTACGAGAGCCAATTATGTCTTCCAAACAAATTTTAATTCTATGTTTGTTTAGCACGCTATCAGCATGTTCAACCATTCAAAAAAGTACATCGAGCGATTGGCTGCTTATTGATAATTTTGAAAATTCACTTAGCGACTGGCAGAGTGTCGATACGCAAAATGAAACTAAACCACAGGTTAAAAACCCACAAATAACGGTTATACAACCAGAACAAGCATCTACATCTACATCTACATCTACATCTACAAATCATTATTTACTAAAAAAGCCTGCACGCGATGGCATTGTTGGCAATCGCAAAGCGCTTTCTTATACAAAGCTTCCACAAGCGGTTGAAGTTGGTCAAACCTACACATTTTATATACGTATAAACGTGGCTGCTTTCCCTAATAACCATGCTTTTGGATTAAGCAACCTCACGCCAGAGCTAATTAATAAACATGCGTACGATGCGTTTGAGCCTACACTTCGCGTAACCGATAAAACAGAATCAAATGGGCTTGTAAATGATGGCGCATTAATGGTTAAAACCGGCAATGGGTATAGCAACATTCAAAACTACACTACCAAACAATCGGCCAAGCCACTGCAAACAAATACATGGTACGATGTGTGGTACGTTGTTAATAACGCAGCAGCCTCAAAGCAAGGTCAGCAATACGATGTTTACGTAAAAGGCGGTGAATTTAGCAAGCAAACACTGGTGTATAAAAATGCACAATTTAGAATGAAGCGCGAACAACCTCTTATATACTTTTTAGCAAACTGTAATACAGGCCCGATTAAAAAGCCTTACGGAAATGGTGGCCTCAGATATGACGATTTATACATGAGCAAAGGCACAAACCTAAATAACCCAATGCTATAAAAGTAAGTAAAGTGCTTTTTTGATGCTCTTTTTGACATAGGTTTATATAAATAATGCTCTAGCATATTCACAATTAATACCTTACAAACCTGCATTTAAAAATACTTAAATGGTATGATACGCATCATTATTTGCCATTTAAGTTTTTAAAATGTATCGATTATTTGAAAAAATGACAAAAGCATTTCCTGAGGACCAACCCACTCAGCCGCCTTCTACTTTATTTGCTTTTTGCCGTCACTACACCAAAGGAATGGAGCTCTCGCTGCTGCTAATGTCAATCAGCGCCGCCATGCTCGCTATTTTAGAGGTTTCTTTATTTAGCTACATGGGCCAACTTGTGGATTGGTTAACCGCCTACACACCCGAAACCTTGTTTGTAGAGCAAAAGTCAGAACTTATCAAAATGGCTGTTATGCTATTAGTTGTGCTGCCCGTTGTTGTATTTTTTCATTCTGCTATTTTGCACCAAGCATTACTAGGCAATTATCCCATGTCGATTCGCTGGTTAGCGCATCGTTATTTACTGCGTCAAAGTGTTAGCTTTTATCAAAATGAATTTGCAGGAAGAATAGCCACTAAAGTATTACAAACCTCTTTAGCTGTTCGCGAAACCGTTACAAAGCTACTCGATGTATTAATGTACATAGTGGTTTACTTTGGCTCTATGGTGTTTTTAGTGGCCGAAGCTGATTGGCGGTTAATGATTCCGCTACTGGTTTGGTTAGTTTTATACATTTTCGTGCAGCTTTACTTTGTACCGCGCCTTAAAAAAATTGCCAGCTCACAAGCAGATGCTCGCTCAGAAATGACCGGTCGAATTGTTGATAGCTACACAAATATTTCTACTATTAAGCTGTTTTCGTATACCCAACGTGAAGAACAATACGCAAAACAAAGCATGGATGTTTTTTTGCAGCCGGTGTACAAACAAATGCGCTTGGTCACCAGCTTAAACTTTGTTATTCAAAGCTTAAATTACCTATTGGTATTTTCGGTGGCTGCGGTCTCGCTTTACCTATGGTCACTTAGCGCAATTAGCGCAGGTGCTATTGCAGTGGCTGTTAGTTTAGCGCTTAGGTTAAACGGTATGGCGCAGTGGATCATGTGGGAAATAAGCAGCTTATTCGAAAACATTGGCACCGTAGCCGATGGTATGAAAACACTTTCTAACCCTATTGAAGTTGCCGATAAACCAAATGCCGATACACTTAACGTAAGCCAAGGTGCCATTGAGTTTAACAACGTACACTTTAACTACGGAAAAGCTGCAAACGAGACTAATCGCAGCCCAGTAATGAATGGTTTAAACTTAAATATTAAACCTGGCGAAAAAATAGGTTTAGTCGGTCGCTCTGGTGCAGGTAAGTCAACACTTGTTAACTTACTACTGCGTTTTTACGATACCGACTCTGGCACAATAAAAATTGATGGTCAAAACATCACAGATGTAAGCCAAGAAAGCCTACGCCGTTATATAGCGATGGTTACGCAAGATACGTCCCTGCTACATCGCTCAGTAAAAGACAACATTTTGTACGGTCGCCCTGATGCAACGCAAGCTGAGATGATAACCGCTACTAAACAAGCTAAAGCACTTGAGTTTATAAATGACTTAGTAGATAGCAAAGGTAACAAAGGCTTTGACGCACAAGTAGGCGAACGCGGCGTTACTCTTTCGGGCGGTCAGCGCCAGCGTATTGCTATTGCACGTGTGCTACTTAAAAATGCACCCATACTTATACTCGACGAAGCCACCAGCGCACTCGACTCAGAAGTAGAGGCAGCAATTCAGGCAAGCCTTGATGATTTAATGACAGGCAAAACAGTCATCGCGATAGCGCATAGGCTCTCAACCATTGCACAAATGGATAGATTAATTGTACTTGATGATGGCGGCGTAGTTGAGCAAGGCACTCATGAACAACTAATCGCTAAAGGTGGAATTTACGCAGCTCTATGGACACATCAAACAGGTGGGTTTATAGGCATCGATTAGCCATCAATATTGCCTTACTGTAGACGTGGTTTATATTCTGCTGCTACCTAAACAAAAAAGCGAAGATGCCTTGAAGGCTCTTCGCTTTTTTGTTTAAAGTTATAAATAGAGTTTATAACTTTTTTAATAAATTAAGAGATTAGTCTTAACCCTATCATTATCAGCATAACCACATTAGCAAGCACCCCTATTAAAAAGAAGTAGCTACGTGGGCTTGGGTTTTTCTCTGTTGCGATAGCATAGTACAGCACCATATGGATTAAGCGCGCAATTAAGTACACCCAAACACACATTGCAAAAATAGGGCTCTGTAAATTAATTACAAACGCAAATATAACAGTACCTATAAATAACGCGCTGTTTTCAAGCGTATTATGAAACGTACGATGCGCTCTAAATATAAAGCTGTCGTGCGATAAATCATCGCTAATTTTACCTGGTACAGCATTAGGCTCTTTAGCTTTGCTAAACGTAGCGACCGCCCACTGTACAAGCAACATAATTAAATAGAGGTAAAATGCCAAATAGGCCGAAAGTGCAACTTCTGTCATTGTTAAGTTCCCTGTTTTGTTTTTTAACTTAGTTAGGGGAGCAATATCAAAGCCAAAGTTAATACTTTGATATTTAAAGGATTAATTTTTCAAGCCCAATCACATATGTAAGTAACTCACAGCGTTGTATAAAATTTACTTGTTATGATTTTAAAAACCACATCAAAACTGAGCTATATACAGTTGGGTTTACTCCGATCTAAAAAGCTTAAATTCTTCAAACGAAGCATCCCACAATACAACTTGGTTACGACCCAAAGACTTAGCTTCATAAAGAGCTAAATCGGCCTGTTCAATTAACTCAGAAGGAGTTCTGGCTTTAAATTTGATTGAAGTAACCCCAAAACTACACGTAACAGGAATCTCATCAAAGATTGCTTTTTCTACTTTAATTCGAATTGCCTCAGCAATCCGAATTGCTTGCTCTTGAGTTGTATTGGGTAAAATAATACAAAACTCTTCGCCACCAAAACGAGCAACACGATCACTTTTACGTATATTGGCTTGTAACAGCTCAGCCACGCCACAAAGTACAGTGTCGCCAATGCTATGCCCATAAGTATCATTAACACTTTTAAAATGATCGATATCGACCATTAAAATACAATATTCTTCAATCTGAGGTAAATTCAAAAAGTCACGATTCATAACCTCAAATAAAATGCGACGGTTATAACAATTGGTCAAAGGATCTCTTGCAGCCAAATAGTCCAACTCTTCATTACGTTTTTTAGAAGCAATAAAACTTCTATAAACCAGTAAAACAATAGCTAAACAAGCAGCTAATAAAAATGCGAGCGCAATACTCGCATATTTGTTTTTTGAAAGCTCTAGCTCTGATATAACCCTAGCTTGGTCAGATATTTCAATTTCATTGTTTTTCTTTTCAAGCTCAAGTTGATGGAGTTTTTCTTTTTCTCTCAAGGTCTCCAGCTCTGTTTCCATCTTGTGAGAATGCAAATGTGCTTTTTCAAGAGCAAGCTTATTTTCGTCTCTTTCGTTTTGAAGAATTTCGGTCAGGGCTATTTCTTCTTCCGCGTAACGAAGTGACTCGTCTATGCGCCCACGCAGCTTTTCGGCTATTCGAATTTCACGATAAGCGTATAGCATATGTAACTTATCATCTAACTGCGTTGATAAAGCGAGTGATCTTTTAAGTAAGATAATCGCCTCATTTGTATCAATTCCAATTAAAATCGCGGCTAACGCTGTTAGCGACTTTATTTCATAAAGTTTATTACCCGTTACTCTCGCTACCGATAATGACTCTTTATAATACTCAATAGCCTTCTTTTTATCCCCATGAGCGCGATAAATATTAGCAATAATCCGCGACGTTATGGAAATGTAAGACTTAAGGTTTTCAGCTTTATAAGTTACGTAAGCTTTTTGTGCAAATTTCATCGCCGAATCTAAGTCGCCAGATTCATAGTTAATAACAGCCATCTCTCTCAAAGCCGTTGCCAGCGTTTTTTCCTCAACCATACCTTCTGGTAAATCAATGGTTATTTGATAAAAAAGCTCGGCCTGGTCAAATTGCTTTAATCGCGTATATAGCAGTCCCATTTGGTTCGATGTTTTAGCAATCCCAAGCACGTTATTTACTTTTTTATAATATAAATATGCCTTATTTACATGCTCGAGTGATTTTTCGTAAAGGTTAATATGACGATAAATAATACCCGCACCTAATAATGCTTTAGCCAAGCCAACAGGATCGTCAATTTTTTTATGTATTTCTAATGCGCGAGTGGAGTAATCAAGGGCTAAAACTAAATTATCTAAATAACGCTGCGCTTCTGCTAGTGTATTTAATGTGCGCGCCATCAACTTTAAATCACCTAAATTGGTGTATATCCCTAAAGCTTTGGTATAAAAATAAGCCGTTTGCTCTCTATTTTTAAGCCGTTTATACGACTGAGCTAATTTTTTATATGTTTCACCTAACTTTTTTTGTACAGATTCATCCTCATCAACGAGATACTTTAAAGCAGATGAGTATTGTGCGTTTGCATCAATATATTTTTTTTGGTCATAAAACGAATCCCCTTTAGTAAGAAGTACTTGCGCTATAAAAAACTCATCGCCATACACAAGTGTTGTAGGTAACAAAGTTTCAATGCTTGTAGCAAGTTCGTCATATCGTTTTTCATCTAATAATATTTTTATATAATTAATAGAGGCTTTTATTTGGTTATTAGCATCATTTAGCTTGCTGTAATAAACAGAGGATTGTGAATAGTGATGAAGCGATTCATTAATATTGTTATTTTTTTTATTCGCTTTACCTAACAAGTTATGCAACTTTGCACTGAGTAATGTGTCATCGGCACTCTGCGCTTGTGACAACAATTCCTTACTAAGTTCGATACTTGTTATGACGTCAGTATCCATAAGTAATTCGGCTCTTTTTAGTAGCCCTTCGCTGGATTCGTTGATTAAACTGTATGAGGTAGTTTCTTGCGCGTAAGCGCTGCTTAAGCTAATAAACAAAGCACAAAGCAAAGCTTTTACTAAAAATTTAGAATTATAAATTCGATTTACGAATAAACAGTGTACTTGCGAAATTAAGTCCATCTTTCGCGTGTGATACGAGTGAGTGTAAAATTCCATATTTACCATTTTAGTGATTTGTTATTAATTTAATGCAAAAATTCTGGCGATAAAATATACACATAAAGACTGCAGGTCAAGTTTCGCTGCAATATGGGTAATTGCTAATTTATGATTTTAGCATAATTATGCATATCGCAACTTAATTCTTTTTTTAGCTTAATCGTGTGCTGTAAGTTATTAGATGAGAAAACCTAGCTTCTCAGTTTAAGGGTAACCAATACAACACCGTGGTCGGTAGTTAAATCATCACGTTCGTACTCAGGGTTTATTAAGTGCCTATCGTAAGTGCTATAATTACTGACTTCAAAAAAGCTGTCATCGTAACTAGCGTCAAACTCACACGACAATAAAATGTAATCAAGCACAGAGCTGCTTGCGCCGTAGTAATGTGTTGGTGGCCTTAACAGTGCTGGTTTTGCTATGTTTATATTTTTTACTTGGCTTTTATCCGCAGAATCAGCAATCTCGCTGTTACCACTATCACAATCGCTTTGTACATCGTTTGTTATTGCTTCATCGCTAGAAGCCTCATCAATACTTAGCTGCGACTTAATAAACAGATCCCATGAATCATTTAAACAATATTTAGCAAGGTAGGTTTTAGCGTCAAACGCAGGAGCAAAGCGTAATGTATTTGTGAGTAAATGGCTTAATACGCCATCCGCAAGTTCATTATTAAAGTCCCCCATTAATAGCATGGGTTGCTGCGTACCTTCACGGCGAGTAATCATTTGTATCATTAGTAATGTGGCTTCACTGCCACGCTGAATAGTTGAGCCCCACCCGCCCGCTACATTCGCTTTTAAAATCTCAATTATGTTTTGCTCAGGTGCAAGCTCTTTATTGTGTTCATCAACTTCAATCATTGGGCGCTTAGATTTAAAGTGCACCACATAACAATCAGTATTACCTATATGCGGCAGCGTTATAGTTGCTCTTAGTACTTTGCGACTAAAGGTAAACTCACTATTAAGGCCAAGCGAACTCGCAAGCTCACTATCGTGTTCAACCGCTGCTACTTCAACTATGGGATATTTAGAGGCAATCGCTACAACGGGGCGTCTATAAATAAAATCATCAATTACCTCTGGCGTATCAACTACTGCAAAGTAGTTATAGCCTTGATCAGCAACTAGCTCTTTTAACGAATCAATACTAAACACTTCCTGAAAACCAATTACATCAGGCGCATGTTCTGTTAAGTAATCAACAATCCAACGCTGCTTTTTGGCCCACTGCTGCGCGGTATAAATTTTCTCAAACTCATAGTATGCATTGGGTGGCTCTAAATAATTAAACAGGTTAAATGTGGCTATTTTTAGATGGGTGTTATTAATTACAGATTCTTTACTGTTTAAATCTGTATCTAACTGTTTAAGATCTTGATTGCTGATGGGTATCGCCTAAGTAAAGTTGAAAGTCTAGCTGGCTTATAAACTATCATTTTATTACATGTTTACGTAATAAATCAGCCAGCTTAATTGTAATTTTATACACTCTTTTATTTTAGTCTTTATTATATCTCTCAATAAATAGCATTAACGTGCTTAACCAGATAAAATTCGCGGCAATTAAATATGAGCGAAGTGAAGTTGTCATGAGTAGAAAGATTGAACTATTAGCCCCAGGCGGTGATGTAAACGCGGTAAAAGCCGCCATTGTAGCCGGTGCTAATGCGGTTTATTGTGGGTTAGATACCTTTAATGCACGTAACCGAGCGTCTAATCTTTCGTTTGATGAGCTTAACGGCGCACTTCGCTTAGCCCACGAATACGGCTGTGAGATTTTTTTAACGCTTAACGTGGTAATCTTAGAGCACGAAATGGGTGCGCTATTTAAGCTGTTAAATCAGCTAGTAAATACAACTCTTGATGGCATTATTGTGCAAGATTTAGGGTTGTTCAACATTGTTAAAAAACACTTTCCTACTTTGCATATTCACGCATCAACGCAGTTAACTACGCATAACGAATCGCAAGTTGAGTTTTTAGCGCGCATTGGCGCTACACGTGTAAATTTATCGCGCGAGCTTAACTTAACTGAAATTAAAATATTGACCGACGTAGCGCACAAATGCGACGTACTAACCGAAGTGTTTGTACATGGCGCATTATGTATTGCGTTTTCAGGGCAATGTTATTCAAGCTCAGTAAGTGTAGGTAACTCGGGTAATCGTGGTCGCTGCTCGCAAGCATGTCGTGATGAATATGAGCCAACGGCAATGGGTAACAAACACCCATTAAACTTAAAAGATAACTCAGCTTATTTTGACCTACCAGAGTTGGTAGCCGCAGGCGTTGATTCGTTAAAAGTAGAGGGCCGCATTAAAGGCGCTAATTACGTACATACGGTTATTGACAGCTGGCGCAAGCAAATAGATACGTTTGTACAAACCGGTAACTTAATTGAAGACGACTCAAGCTTATATAAAGTGTTTAACCGTAACTTTACTAATAAGTTTTTAACCGGCGACATGACCAAAAACATGTTTACCGACAATCCACGCGACCATAGCTTTGATCACGCTAACGAAAAAAACAACGCAATTTCGGTAGTGCAAATTTACGATGCGCAACAAGAGCTTTCTACCCAAAAAAGTGAAATTGATTCGTTAGTTAAAAAGAAAATTGAGTTTTTAGATATTTCAAAGCGCGAGCTTACATTAGAATTTACAGGGCAATTAAATCAGCCATTCACTGTAAACATAATTATTGAAGATAAAAACGATATTACCCTTTCAAATAAAAACGCAAAAGAGCCTCTACGCTTTGAAGTTCAATCGCAAATGCCTATGCAAATAGCCGACAAATCAGTTGTTGATATTGCTGCCATTGATAAGCGCTTTAAAACATTTAGTAATGCCAATTTTGAAATTAAAAATATGGATTACACAAACCTCGGCGACAACTTAAGCATTCCGTTTAAAGAGCTAGCGCGTATTAAAAAGCAAGTCGCTTTTTTATTAAACGAAGGGAAAGACGTTATAGCGCCAGTTGAATTACCTAAACTAGTGAATCACGAAAAAGCCGAAAATATAACTACACTTTCTATTTTAATATCGGACATAAAAGACGCTCACTTATGTAATTTAACAGATGGTGACGTTTACTTTAAATTACCTGAGAGCTTTAGAACCGATAACGATAAATACATAAATGTATTTTTAGAACATCCGCAGTTAATTCCGTGGTTTCCAGCTGTACTAATTGGTAAAGATTTTGAAGAAGCTGTACGTTTACTCGGGGTTGTCAAACCTAAACTTATTATTAGTAATAACACAGGCGTAGCATACAAAGCAGTGCAAATGGGTATTGACTGGATTGCAGGCCCGTTATTAAACACCACAAACTCTTATGCGTTATTAACGCTACAAGAGGATTTAAATGCTAAAGGCGCGTTTATTTCAAACGAGATTAACAAACAGCAAATGCGTAGTATTAAACGCCCTAACGACTTTAAAATGATGTACAGCATTTATCATCCAATACTAATGATGACCAGCCGTCAGTGTTTTTTCCAGCAAACCGTAGGCTGTAAAAAACCACGCATTGACGCAAGCTGTATGCTGAGCTGTAAAAAAGAAACAACCGTTACTAATGTTAAAGGCATTAGCTTTGCAATTGATAAACAAAAAGGCGGCTACCCGAGCATTTATAACCACGAGCAATTTTTAAATATGGATATTGTGACCGATTACGCTGACAAGTTTGACGAGTTTATGATTGATTTAACCGACATTGGCTCAGGCGATAAAGAAAAGCTAGATAAAACCGTGTTACTTGCACACTTCCAAGATTTAATTAGTGGGCAAACACACGCGGCCGATCAGTTAAATCACATGGTAAAAGTAAAAACACGTCAGCAATATGTTGAAGGCTTAAACAGCTAAGGTAACTGACATGACATTGCCATTATTATATTCATTACAACACTGCCCATACGCAATACGTGCACGAATGGGTATTTTAATGGCAGAGCAACACGTGCTCCTACGCGCTATAAAAACTAAAAACAAGCCACCGCATCTTTTGAAAATATCACCAAAAGGCACGGTGCCTGTTTTATTATTACCTAATGGCCAAGTAATAGACGAAAGTCTAGACATTATGCTCTGGGCATTAGAGCAAAATGACCCGCATAATTTACTGCATACTCAAAACCCATTAGCACTTGAGCGCATGCTTGAATTAATTAAGTTAAACGACACACAATTTAAACCAGTGCTCGAAAAGTACAAATTTTACGCTCGCACAAAAGACATGGCACAAATTTATTACCAAAAAGCCTGCGAAGAGTTTATTAAGCAATTTGAAGCAAAACTAACCACGCATAAATACTTAATGGGCAATGAAAAAAGCCTAGCCGATTATGCCCTGCTGCCATTTATTAGACAGTTTGCCCGTGTAGATAAACACTGGTACTTGCAAAGTGAATACACGCATGTGCGCGCCTGGTTAAACGAATTTTTGCACGCCCCCATGTTTACCAAAGTTATGACCAAATTTGATTTGTATATGGACTGTGGCGAAGAGTTTTTATACGGCGTTAAAAAGCCTTAACTTAGCCCTGGTCTTATAATAAATTACCTTGCCATAATTAGCTGTTAAACCAAGCATTGAATTATTCTCATCATCGAATTTAAGCCCTTTATTTACGCTATACTGCCCTCCCCATTACTAACAAACGCTATGCATTATGAACTACTCAAACTTCGGCACTAAATTCACACAACCCAACGGCATTACTCAGTTAATGGAAGATTTAGGCGGTGCTAAAAACAGCAACAATCCTAATATTGTTATGCTCGGTGGCGGTAACCCCGCATTAGTACCACAAGTAAATGAGGTTTTTTTAAGTGAATTACAAAAACTCGTTGCCAGTAACAAGGTATCGCAGGTATTTGGCCTTTACGACGGCCCGACTGGTAACGACGAGTTTAGAGCTGCATTAGCTGGCCAGCTAAGTAAAGAGTTAGCATGGGATATTAGCGCCGATAACGTAGCACTTGGTAATGGCAGCCAAGCTAACTTTTTTGTATTGTTTAATATGTTGGCAGGTGAAATGCCGGATGGCAGCCATAAAAAGATTTTATTTCCCCTTGCGCCAGAGTACATAGGTTATGCCGATCAAGGTTTATCGGCTGATATGTTTGTTGCCATAAAGCCTGATATCGAAATTTTAAATACAGGCAGCACATCAAAACAGTTTAAATACGTCATTGATTTTAAAGCAGTTGAAAAAACACTAGCAAACGACAACAGCATAAGCGCGCTGTGCGTCTCACGACCTACCAATCCGACAGGTAATGTAATTACTGACGATGAAGTAAAACACCTTGATTTGCTCGCTAAGCAATATGGTATTCCACTCATTATTGATAACGCGTACGGCGATCCGTTCCCAGGTTGTATTTACACCGACGCAAATCTAACGTGGAACTCAAACATTATATTATGTATGTCGCTTTCAAAGCTTGGCTTACCAGGCCTGCGTACAGGTATTGTAGTTGCCAATAATGAGATTATTAAAGCCATCGGGCGCGTAAATGGCAGTATGGTGTTATCGCCAAATAGTATTGGCCCAAGCTTAGTGACGCGCTTAATTAACGACGGTGAACTACTTCCACTTTGCCGTAATGTCGTGTTGCCTTTTTATCGTAATAAAGCACACATAGCGATTGAGTTGTTTAATGAAGTATTTGCCGAACTGCCTGTTTACCTGCACAAAGTTGAAGGTGCCTTTTTTATGTGGCTGTGGTTTAAAGATGCAAAAATAACAAGCGAAGTGTTGTATCAAGAGCTTAAAGCTCAAGATGTGTATGTAATTCCTGGGCACAACTTTTTTATTGGCATTGACGACAGTTGGGCGCACAAGCACGAGTGTATTCGTATTAACTATGCTACCGATGCAAGTACACTAAAAAAAGGCTTAGAAGTGATTAAAAGCCTAATAAAGTAAATACACTGATGCCGATATAAATATCGGCATCATTCATTTAACTCGTGTCGCTTACATATTCGTTTAAAATTTACTGCATTTAATACTCTGCTTGTTTGTGCAGTAAGCGTTATTTTAACTTTGAACCTTAGCTTGTATACCCACTTTTAGCTTAAACTTTATCCAAACGCACTGTATCCCCTTTAAATTTATATATAAATTGGTATCCTACGCGACCTTTTTTAATAGCAATTCGCTTAATTAAGTGATCTATTCTGAGGTGAGAAAATCGTGTCGATAACCAGGCAAAAATTTCGTTATTTAGTTGTTCTATATCAGAGATTTTTAACGCAGTTAGCGTCAGATTTAATCCCTCAAATTGATTAAGTATTATTACGGAATGGTATAACATATACTGGTAAAAAAGAACCAGCCAAAAGGCGACATCGCTGCAAGGCACTTAATCTAAGTGGCAGCAATAACAAAACAGGCATCGCGTATAAATATCGGTTTTAAACGTTAGATGTAACTTTAAATAGCAACATGCAATAGCACTATTAAGGCCAATTATGCGATTAGGACCAGGACTACTCGTCACCGCTGCCTTCATTGGACCAGGGACCATTACTACCGCCAGCGTGGCAGGTGCAAACTTTGGTTTTGCACTTATATGGACATTACTGTTTTCAGTAGTTGCCACTATATTATTACAATCTATGGCGGCGCGCCTTGGCGTTACTACCGGGCAAGATTTAGCACAAGCTCTTAGAGCTAATATTCAAACGCCTTTATTTAAATCCTTGGCGATATTTTTAGTTATTAGCGCCATTGGCGTAGGCAGTGCAGCTTATGAAGCGGGTAACTTAAGTGGCGCTAGCATGGGGTTAATTGAAATATTCCCTCAAATTAACTCCCAACTATGGACACCACTTATTGCTTTGTTAAGTGCTGCTTTACTGTATAGCGGCAAACATAAAGTGGTTGAAAACGCGCTGATTTTACTCGTTATTTTAATGAGTTTAGTGTTTATCTCAACACTTGTAATGGCTGCCCCTTCGCTCGCTGATGTATTTGCTGGTTTTATCCCTAGTATGCCTGAAGGTTCTATTACAACTATATTGGCATTAGTCGGTACGACCATTGTGCCGTACAACTTATTTTTACACTCCGGCGTGCTCGCTGCCAGACACGATAGTAACAGCGATATGAAAAAAGTCATTAAACAAACAAATGTTGATACAGGCCTATCAATCACTTTAGGCGGTGTCATCACGTTAGCTATTTTATCTACTGCTTCCGTTGCATTTTATGGTACCGATGCGGGGCAAATTAGTGCGGCTAACATGGCCGTGCAACTAGAGCCATTACTTGGCGACGCCGCTCATTACTTTTTTGCTATTGGCTTGTTTGCAGCAGGTTTAACAAGCGCTATTACAGCGCCACTTGCCGGTGCTTACGCCGTGTGTGGCATGTTAGGCTGGTCTAACGATATGAGTAACTCGCGTTTTAAAGGCGTCGCTATTGTTATTTTATTGTTTGGTGCTGCGGTGGCGTCACTCGGTTTAGACCCTGTCGCGGTAATTATATTCGCGCAAGCGGCTAACGGGTTATTACTCCCTATTGTTAGCACCTACCTTGTATGGCTGGTTAATCAAAAAGGGGTTATGGGAAACTACACAAATTCTTTGGTGTTAAACCTGGTGACCCTGCCCGTTTTAATCCTAATTTTTGGGTTAAGTAGCTACAAACTAATTAGTTTAATTTTTTGATTAAATTCTAAAAATCATATTTAAAGGCCGCTGTTTACAATAAACAGCGGGCTTTATTTATTAATCACCAAATAACGTATAAGCCGTACTTATATTCACACATCTAATACGGTTTTTGGTTTTTAGTTGCTTTAAATAATTGCGAAAATGTAAAACCACCTACCGCGCCTGCAAGCAGTTGAGCATAAAAACCCCAGCCTCTTGCGCCCGCTATAATATGAATATTCATAAGTGATTCAATGGCAATTAAAACAATAGAAAATGCCACAATGCCAGCAATAACAAATAGCTGAGTACTGTATTTTTTAACCTTTTTATTAAGCTTTACGGTAACAAAAAAAGCGATTGCAAGTGCTAGGCCAATAATAGCGCCGTAGGTAGGTAATAGGCCTAACCAATCATCAAGCGTTAAACTAGCACGATCACTAAAGCCCACCACTACACCTACATTAACTAATTGATTGACAACGTATTGGCTATGAAACAAGCTAGCAAGTGTGAATGTAAGTAACCAAGAAACTAAAAATGAAGGCAATATACGTGTTAAAAACGACATGGTTATCTCAACTTAAAATAAAGCTTTTTTCTTATACTAGCCATGCTAGCAAAGGCTTGCCCCGTAAACAATGTATCTCTTTTTTTACTCTGCTTTCGCTTTTATCGCTTTCTGTTAATGCAAGCGCTGCGTTACCAAAGGAGCAATACAGTACAAAAACACTGGCTACGCAATTACAGTCTCCGTGGAGCATGGTTGAACTACCAAACGGCACATGGTTAATTACAGAGCGTGATGGTCATGTAGTTATAGTTAAAAACAACGCGCAATCAAGAGTAAAATTAAACCTTGAGGGCTTATACGTTGCGGGCCAAGGTGGTTTACTCGACATTGTATTATCGCCAGATTATAACGACTCAAAAGAAATTATTTTTACCTATGCCCAAGGTGATGCAAGCGCAAACAGGCTGGTTGTTGCCAAAGCCACGTTTAATGGCACTGACTTTTCAAAGCCTAACGTTATTTATAAAGTAGCGACTGATAAAAACACACCACAACATTACGCTGGTCGAGCTCTTATCCTACCCGACAATACGTTATTAGTTTCAACGGGCGATGGGTTTGACTTTAGAGAGCAAGCACAAGTTATCACCAGCCAACTTGGTAAAATATTACGTATAAACCTAGATGGCACCATTCCAACAGATAACCCATTTATTAATCACAAAAACCTAAATGCACATGCTGTTTACTCCTTTGGTCATCGTAACCCTCAAGGCTTAGTTTATGATTACGATACGCAGCAAATTGTTAGCCACGAGCACGGCCCCGCAGGCGGCGACGAGCTAAACTACTTAACCGCTGGGACTAATTACGGCTGGCCGGTAATCACCTATGGCAAAGATTACTCGCAAGCGCGTATTTCACCATTTACCGAATATAAAGGCATGCAAAAACCAAGTGTTAATTGGACGCCATCAATAGCGCCATCAGGCATGGCGTATTACGGCTCTAAACATACCGCCTTCCCTTCACTACAACAACATGTGCTAATTACTACGCTCGTTGATAAAAAGCTCTACAGCGTTAATCTGCTAAGTGGTGAATTTAAACAGTCTCACGTATTTCCTAAGGCCGCAGGGCGATTAAGAGATGTGTTTATAACTAATAAGGGTAACGTCGCGGTATTAACAGACGGTAAAGAGGCAAAGCTGATGTTGTTTCAAGCAAATTAATTCACAAAGAGGATTAGAGGCGCTTCGCTTTTGGAGGATAAAAGCGGTTTCAATAGGCCGTATTAATAAATTTAAGAACTCTGTTGGGTGGCGCCTTCGGCTTAACTAACCTACCTTTTTACGTAGGTCGGATAAGTGGCGAAGCCACGCCATCCGACAAAAATAGTGAATTAACATCGGACAACCCAACTTACCACGTGCTTTAGAACTTGACGTCTGAAGTCAAGATTTGATCCTTTATTTTTTTAGCGCTTGCTGTCCACCTCAGGGCGTGTTGTTATATGACTTTTACGTTTTAAATTATGACCACAATATATGAACTTTAACCTTGTAGGTTTGCCAATTTATTTGAACCCAACCACCTACAGCGTTCTCTTCTCCAGGGTATATTTCATATTCACTAATAAACTCTGTTATAGATATTGGGTTGTTATCCTTTAACCGTTTTGAGTTACTTATCCAATTTTTGAGATTTGTCTCAGTACTAGTAAACTCCATATCATATGTTCGATTGAATCCACCGCCATACATTTCTATATTAAAGTCTTTAATATTTTCAGGTAAATCTGCTAGTCCACCCCAAGATAAAGTGTGCTTAATAGAGTCATTTACTCGCCAAGGGAACATATAGCTTGAAGTTTCATACCAAATCGTTCCCATAACAAGAACAACCAATATGAAGAAACTCCACAATAATTTTTTTAGCACGGAACATCCCTAGTCATATAAACGCCGTTTTAAGCGGCAAATTGCAGTTGGCTAAAATAAGTGAGGCACGAACAAAAAGCCAACTGTAATTTGTCCGACTTAAAACCCCTCTATGGATAATAAACCCATAAATTAATTAATACTTTAACCAAGTTCGGGTAATATGAGGCTCAAGCTTTGGCTGCCTTTTATACAGTAGTTCGATTGATTGAAGGCTCCTCTATTGAGAGACCGATAACAAGAAAGAACGCTGTATAAACTCCAAGCATTAAACTCGGATAGTCAACGGGGCCTCGAGCCCGAATCGCAAGGCAGAGTCAGCTTATTATGAATACACTCAATAATCAAAATGAAATTAACGTCGGTGTCGATACAGGTAAAACTCAACTCGATATTTACATCCGACCGTTAGATATATATTTCACCGTAGAAAACAATGACGGCGGCATTAAAAAATCAGATTGACAAAGTAGATTTAAAACTACAAAAGCTCATCAAAGAATGTGACGAATATAAGGTCAAGAATGACATTATTCAAAGTGTGCCTGGCGTTGGTAATGTTGTCGCGTTTAACTTACTTAGTGACATACCTGAGCTTGGGTGTGTAAACAATAAAGAGGCTGCATCACTGGTTGGTGTTGCACCATTTAATCGAGAAGGCGTTGCTTATCAGGGTAAACGGATGATACGAGGTGGACGCCCAAAAATTAGAACCACAATGTATATGGCAATGATGTCAGCTATCCAATGTAACTCTAAATTTAAAGCTATTTATCATCGGCTAGTCGCGGCAGGGAAACCTAAAAAAGTGGCTATTATTGCCTGTATAAGAAAGCTTATAGTAATCATAAATTCTATGGTGAGGGATGGTGTCATGGGGGATCCTAAAATGGTTTGAAATTAGGAATTGACACCATAGTCACTTGTTATGTGCTTGCTATATCCCTAGTTAACATTTGATAAATACTTATTAAATAAGTTAAAACGATAACACAAGAGATAGCTAAAATACTGCTGTTAGGAAATAAATACCAAGCTGCTACAATTAAAATACTTCTTAATACAGCATGAATTAAGCCAACAGGATGTTTAACAATCCAAGAATATACTACCCAATGAAGTCCTAAGCCAACGCCCAAACTCAAAGGAACAAATTCAGGTGCATTTAAAAGTAATGGTATATGGACAGCCCAAAGAAGATTAACCATTAGTATGCATAGGCCCATTAGTTTTGCTAAAGGGTTGGATGAGGAAACTAAGTCCTCTTTTCTAAATTTAGCAATTAATAAAGCTATAGGAAAAATACCGCCTGTTGCAAAAAGTAAAATATATATAGATGTACTAGCTCAGACTTGATCTGACAGTTACCCGTTTTTTAATCGGTGACTGTCAGTCTAGATTTGAGCTAAATTGTGTACTTAAAAGCCCAACTAAACCCCAAATAATGCTTCCAGCAACCGGCATTGAAATAGATCTGTTTGAAGATTGTTCAAATTCTTTTCTGTATCCATCTAATGTCAAAATACTCTCTCCTTGCTTGAGTAATGCTCAGACTTATTGAAGCACATAACGAGCCTGTAGATTAACTCGTTTTTAAATTTGTTTTTATTGATAAACAAACCATAGCTGAGTTCCTATTTTGGTTCAATTGATTACTGTATTTTTACGCAGAATATAGAAGTGTTTGATATTGTTTTAATTGGCATTTTGGAAGGGATTACGGGTACTTGAGTGGCTTTTATTTAGGGTAAAAGGGCTTACCCTTCTTAATGCATCGTGTTTTGCAGCTTTTCTATATTATGAACAAGACAATACAGTTGCCATTGCGCATTCACTTTCGTTTGACCCCGTAAGGTCAATTTATTCATGCCTTTATTCACCGCAATGTTCCGCTTTTTATTTAAAGGAAAGCCGGTTCGATACACCCGAGTCGTTTGCCATTCTTTAATAATCAGCTATCGTCGACCTATGGGGCTGTCTATTTTTACTTTCATTTTATCTACATAGTTCAGCTTCTTACGTGATCCATTATTTATAATAATGCACTCTTCATGCTGTTTTTGTTGGCTTATTTCGTAATAATTAGGATGGGTGTCATCCTAATTTTTGGCATAACAGCATTATTAGAACACTGGCCTTTAAATGGATAAAGATTGTATTTAGGTGCTGGAAAACGAATGCACCCTACGATGAATCGACGTATTTAGCGGCCTTAAAACGCAGAGGCTCACCACTTTTAAAATTTGCAGTTAATAGCTAAATTTTACTAGTCGTCCACCTCAGGGCGTGTTGTTAGATTTCGTTTTAACCTATATGTAAATCTTATCGCAATATAGACAATACTCATATTCCGTGAAGTTAAACTCAAAGTCATTTTTAAAAATTGCATAATTTTGAGGAGTTATGTCAAAACTATGATTTCCAGTATGTTCATCAGAAAAACCTAAACCTTGCTTTATTTTTTCCCGAGTCATAGTTTTAAGGAGTGTTTCTTCTTCAACTAAGCAATCTCCATCTTCGTCGGTACGACAAGTTTGGATATAAAAGTCACAACGTTTCATATCGTAAAGTGGTTCAAGTAGCTCAACAAACAATCCCGTTTCACTAATTTTTTTAATCGTGCTCTCATTTAAATTAATACAACAAATATACATGTAGTAGTCCCAACCAAACCTAAGACTAAATTGTTCATTAATCTCTAATCTGCACCACAGAAAACCTCGTAAAATCATCTTGATTACAATTTTAAGATCATCTATTTCGAGTTTCTTGTCTTCAAAGAGATCAATAACCTTAAACTCTTCGCTAACTAACCACTGATTATCCTTATCCGAAAGGTTATCTTGTACAAACCTAGACTCAAGGTCTACTACTCGAAGGTGCTTAATGTGTTTGGACTGGAGGCATTCTATAACAGCATTTATATATTTTTCTTCAACTTCAAAGTATTCCGATGCTTTAAACTCAACACCGTTAAATGATTTCCCGACTTCTGATGGACACGTCCATTCATCAACTTTGTAATGACCATCGGAATTTCTATTTTTAGGATCGTATTTTGTAATTCTGAAATTCAACATTGCAAAGTTTACCGATGGTGGATTTGATGAAAGAAATATAACTTTTAAATAAGGGGCGCATACATGTGGGGCATAATGGCGAAGCCGCCCTGCGTGTATGCGTCCCAGCGAACGAAGTGAGTGACTTGATTTTTTTGTTATGTCTCATTGGTAAAAAACTTCCTTGAACAGGCTTGGAGCACAAAAGTCTTTTAAGCTGACTACTACAAAGTGCTTTCTCACAAGTCCTGCATCTATTTCATACCACGCCATAGCTCGGTTATCTTCTTCATACAAATCTAAGGGGAAAATGAAGGTTGGTTCCTCAATGCTGTCTGATACCAGCCATACTGAATAAGAACTTTGACCTTCAATACTTTCTGGTAATTTTATAGTTACAGAGAAGTTCGAATCTCTAAGGGTTGTATCAATAGTAACTTTTTCACCATGTTTGAAATTAAATTGCTCGCGCATTTCATCGGTGACTATGCAAGATGAGGCAAGACAGCCAAAATTGGCTAATAGAAGTAGTAAAAAAGTTAACCGCATTTATCAACTCCTTCTGAGACATAACAACTTTGTATCCGACATTTGTCGCTTTATAAACCGACAAATGTCCAAATATTACAAAGATTCTAATTTAACCAGCTAATAAGGACTTGTAAACAACTAGTTAGCCGATATTTAAGTTTCCTTGATGTAGAAATACCCCAAAATGGTAGAGATCAGTAATATCGGACAAAAAAGTAATGAGCCATAAAATAGGTGTAAGCGATATTATTAATAAGATAACTTAAATTTTTCTCTAAGCTTTTGCCTTTAACCTAAAAAAAAAGCCGCTGTTTATTACAAACAGCGGCTTTCGTATTAAGATTTACAAGCTTAAAACTTGCTTAACTTAAACTTGATTTTTATTGTTTACCAATCACTTCAAGTCCACCCATGTATGGGCGTAATACTTCTGGTACTACTACTGAACCATCGGCTTGTTGGTAGTTTTCTAGTATTGCTACTAGTGTACGGCCAACGGCTAAGCCTGAACCATTTAGTGTATGTAGTAACTCTGGCTTTTTAACACCTTCACGGCGAAAACGTGCTTGCATTCTACGCGCCTGAAAGTCAGCCATGTTTGAACATGATGAAATTTCGCGGTACGTGTCTTGCGCAGGTAACCATACTTCTAAATCGTATGTTTTAGCTGAACCAAAGCCCATGTCGCCCATACATAAAATTACTTTACGGTACGGAAGTTCAAGCGCTTGTAGTATTTGCTCTGCGTGACCTGTTAACTCTTCAAGCGTTGCCATTGAGTCTTCTGGTTTTACAAGTTGTACAAGTTCAACTTTATCAAACTGGTGCTGACGAATTAAGCCACGTGTATCGCGACCATAGCTGCCTGCTTCACTTCTGAAACACGGAGTGTGGGCAACTAAGCGAATTGGTAAATCGCTTTCATCGTAAATTTCGTCGCGGGCGCTGTTTGTAAGTGGTACTTCAGCTGTAGGAATTAAGCTAAAGCCGGCTTGTTGTTCGCCATCGTCATTTACAAGACCTAATGTGTGGAATAAATCGCCCGCAAATTTAGGTAGTTGGCTGGTGCCATAAAGGCTTGCGCTATTTACTAAGTACGGTACATACATTTCTGTATAGCCGTTTTTATCAGCATGTGTATCTAGCATAAATTGCGTTAGTGCACGGTGCATACGCGCTACTTGGCCGCGCATTACGGTAAAGCGTGCACCACTAATTTTAACGCCCATTTCAAAGTCTAAACCGTTTAGGTCTTGGCCTACATCTACGTGGTCTTTAACCTCAAAATCGAATTTTTTAGGTGTGCCCCACGTTAAAATTTCAACGTTGTCGTCTTCGTCTTTACCTGCAGGTACTGACTCGTCTGGCAAGTTAGGAATTGCTAAAGCAATGTCGTTAATCGCGGCTAATACTTCATCTTGCTCAGTTTTAGCGGCGTCTAGCTCACTGCCTAAGTTAGCCACTGCATCAAGTAGTGGCTGTGCGTCTTCGCCTTTAGCTTTGGCTTGACCAATTGCTTTTGCGCTTGCATTACGTTGACTTTGAAGTTCTTGCGTTTTTACTTGTAATGTTTTGCGTTTTTCTTCAAGTGCCGTTACCGTCGCTACATCGAGTTCGTAACCGCGCGCAGCTAAACGTGCTGCAGTTTGTTCGATGTCTTGACGTAAAAATTTAGAATCTAACATGTTAGTTTTTTAACCTTTTTGCATTACTAGCTGAAGGCCCAGCCAAGCCATAAAAATACACACCATCACGTTTAAGATGATATTGAGGGCCATTTTAATAAAGTGACCTTGTTGTAATAACAACAACGAGTCCATTGAGAATGTTGAAAAGGTGGTTAATGCACCTAAAAAGCCAATACCGATAAGGGTTTTAGCGGGGCTTGCGGTGATAATTTCTTTATCTATCAAACCGTACAAAATGCCCATTAACAATGAACCCAGAATATTAACCGTCAACGTGCCAAAAGGGAATCCCCTACCGAGGAGTTTTAGCATGCTTTCGCTAATAAAAAACCGTAAACACGCACCTGAGGCTCCGCCAAGGGCGATCATCATATAAAGTTTAATCATTTTCGTATCGTCTAAGTGGGCTTTGCGCATCGCGCTCTTTTAGGTAATCGAGTTTTTGTTTAATTTTTTGCTCAAGTCCGCGCTCGCTCGGTAAGTAATATTCTTTGCCGTCCATTTCTGGTGGTAAGTATTTTTCACCTGCGGCAAATGCGCCTTCTTCATTGTGCGCATAACGGTACTCAGCGCCATACCCTATGTCTTTCATTAAGTTAGTTGGCGCATTACGTAAATGCTCTGGCACTGGGTAACTTGGCTCGTTTTGAGCGTCTGCTTTGGCTTGATTAAACGCCATATACACCGCATTACTTTTAGGTGCGCTGGCTAAATATAGAGTGGCTTGTGCAATTGCACGCTCGCCCTCGCTTGGGCCAACACGTTGAAATATATCCCACGCATTTAAGGCTACTTCCATTGCGCGCGGATCGGCGTTACCAATGTCTTCTGTAGCTATGGCAAGTAAACGCCTTGCAACATACAAAGGGTCGCCGCCACCGGCTAAAATTCGGCAATACCAATACAGTGCACCGTCGGGGGAGCTACCTCGTACTGATTTATGAAAGGCCGATATTAAATCGTAAAACTCATCGCCGCCTTTATCGTATTTAGCTAAATGCGTGGGTAGCACTTGGCTAAGTACGTGCTCATCTACGTTGTATTGACCGTTTTTCTCGGTTGTTAAGTCAACTGCTTGTTCAAGTAAATTAAGTACTTTACGAGCATCGCCGCCACTTGCTTGGCACAGTGCCTTTTTAGCGTTGTCGGCAATAGTGATGTGTTTTTGGCTTAGCTGCTCGTCTTGTTTAAGTGCGCGCTCTATTACGGTGTATAAGTCGGTATCGGCAAGCGATTTTAAAACATACACGCGCGCACGCGACAATATAGCGTTGTTAAGAGCAAACGATGGGTTTTCGGTGGTTGCACCTACAAATATAAAGGTGCCGTCTTCTATGTGCGGTAAAAACGCATCTTGCTGAGACTTATTAAAGCGGTGAACCTCGTCAACAAACATAAGGGTGCGTTGGCCACGGCTTTCTAGGTTGTCCCGCGCTTGCGTTACGCTGTCGCGTATATCTTTTACGCCTGCAGTTACCGCAGACATTTGAATAAGTGAGGCATCAGCATGGTTGGCAATTATTTGCGCAAGTGTTGTTTTACCAACACC
Organism: Pseudoalteromonas sp. NZS100; assembly: GCF_015864815.1. Lineage (NCBI taxonomy): Bacteria > Pseudomonadati > Pseudomonadota > Gammaproteobacteria > Alteromonadales > Pseudoalteromonadaceae > Pseudoalteromonas > Pseudoalteromonas sp. NZS100. Next base: position 127,652 of record NZ_JADYWM010000005.1, on the reverse strand, counting down.
AGGCGGGCCCCATAAAATCAAACTATGGCAGCGACCTGCGACAATGGCTTGATGCAGTGGTTTATCACCGCTTAATAAGTGCTGCTGACCAATGTATTCATCAAGCGTTGTAGGGCGCATACGCGCGGCAAGTGGGCGTACATCGGGCCCAAAATTAAAACCTAAATTACTCACCGTTACTCTGATCGTCTATTTCAACACCCTCAGGAGGCGTAAATTCAAAAGTACTTTGATCAAGCGGTGTATTAACTTGGGCATTGTTAAACGTAAATGACGATAGCTGCCCTGAGTTGTCGGTAACCACTAGTTTAGCAAGCCCTTGCTCGTTACCCGCAAATGCTATATCAAGTTGTTCTACTTGGCTTTCTACGCCTTTATTTGGCGTTACGCTAAAGCCTGTACTTGTTGCAAGTACGCTGTATTTTTCCCACTGTGCTGGGTCTTTTGATGTCAGTAGCACAAATGGTGTTGAGTCGATTAGGCTGCTGGTTTTCATAATTGTTACTTGCTCAGCAAAGCTGTCGAAGTAATAGGTTTTATCACCGTTTGATACAAATAACGTATCGTCTGGATTAGTTTGCTGCCAGCGAATCATCATAGGCTGTTGAAGCGCTATTGTGCCCTCGCCTTGCATAACTGCTTGGCCTTCTTTATCTGTTACTTGTTGTGCAAACTGCGCTTTAAAGCTTTTTAAAGTGGCAAGTCTGTCTTGTAATGCTTGGCTGTCGTCAGCAAAGCTTGGTGCGGCAAGTACGCTGCCTAACACTAATAATAAGGCGTTAACTTTTTTCATGAATTTGCTCCATTAGGTACTAATACATCGCGAGCGCCGTTATGACCAGGTGAACTCACGATACCCGATGTTTCCATTTGTTCTACTAAACGTGCTGCGCGGTTGTAGCCAACACGTAATTTACGTTGCACTGACGATACAGATACTTTGCCGGTTTCAATTACAAACGACACAGCTTCGTCGTATAACGGATCAGATTCTTCATCTGCATTTTCGCTAGCTTCACCCGGTAATAAAATATCTTCAGTGGCATCGCCATTGAGTATTTCGTCAATGTAATTTGGTTTAGCACGTGCTTTCCAATCGTTAACTACGGCGTGTACTTCATGGTCGTCTACAAACGCGCCATGCACACGCTCTGGTACGCTAGTGCCTGGCGGTAAATAAAGCATGTCGCCCATACCTAGTAAGTTTTCAGCGCCTTGTTGGTCTAGTATTGTCCGTGAATCTATTTTGCTTGATACCTGAAACGCCATACGTGTTGGGATATTAGCTTTAATTAAGCCGGTAATTACATCAACCGATGGGCGCTGCGTAGCAAGCACTAAGTGAATGCCTGCCGCACGTGCCTTTTGGGCTATACGTGCAATAAGTTCTTCTACTTTTTTACCTACAATCATCATCATGTCGGCAAATTCGTCTATTACTACAACAATACTTGGTAATTTACCTAGCTCGTCGGGGCCTTCTTTCATGCCATCGGTGTCTTTAAATAATGGATCAAGAATTGGGTAACCCGCTTCATTGGCTTCAAGCACTTTTTGGTTGTAACCTTTTAAGTTACGCACACCCAATGCTGACATTAATTTATAACGACGTTCCATTTCGCCTACACACCAACGCAGTGCGTTGGCAGCTTCTTTCATATCGGTAACTACTTCACACAATAAATGCGGAATGCCTTCGTATACTGAAAGCTCAAGCATTTTAGGGTCAATCATGATCATACGTACATCGTCAGGACCCGATTTGTAAAGCAAGCTTACTATCATGACATTAACGCCCACTGATTTACCTGAACCAGTTGTACCAGCGACGAGTAAGTGTGGCATTTTACCTAAATCAGCACATACCGGCTGACCAGCAATGTCTTTACCAAGCACCATGGTAAGTGGCGACGGATTTTGCTCAAATTTAGGGGCGTTTATAACTTCTGATAAACGAACTATTTCACGGTGTTTATTTGGAAGCTCAATACCAACATAGGTTTTACCTGGTATAACTTCTACAACACGTACACTAATTGCCGAAAGCGAACGGGCCAAATCTTTAGCTAAACCTGTAATTTTAGAAACTTTTATACCTGGCGCTAAATCTAGCTCAAAACGCGTAACAACGGGGCCTGGGTATACCGCTACTACGGTTGCTTGTACGTTAAAGTCGAGAAGTTTTGTCTCTACTAGGCGCGATACGCTATCAAGCTCTTCTTGCGAAATTGGGTTTTTAGCTTTATCCGGTCTGTCGAGTAAATCGAGCGATGGTAATGGCCCTGGTGGTGGCTCTTGCGTTAATAATTGCTCAAACTTTTCTTTTGCCGTTGGTGGTGGTTGATATTGCGCTTTTGGTTTAGGCATTGGTCTTGCTGGCGATACCACCGTTGTAACTGGTTTTTCAGGCTCCACAACTGGGCTTTGATCAAGCGCATTTAATGCAGCAGCCGTGTCCATTGGTTCGTCATCTATTGCGCTAAAGCCAATTTCTTGATCGAGTATATCGTCAAGTTCATCAAACGGCATAAAGTCATCACTAATTTGTGGTTCACTAAATGGTGTTTGAGGCTTATCTATTGCTTTTTGTTTATCTGCTTTTTTAGCTGATGTAGGCAGCTCTATTTGCTCTTTTATATCGTCTTCAAAATGGGCGTCTGCTTCATCGTTATTATTTACTTTACCTGCAGTGTGTTCTCGGTGCATCCAGCCTTTTGCATACGAGACAACATAGCGATAAAGCCTAACCATTAAATCGCCAAGGTAATCTACAAAATCAACCCACGATACTCCCGTCAACAAGGTAAGCCCTGCAAAAAAGAAACACAGCAATAATATAGATGTACCGGTAAAGTTAAACGCAGGCATCATGGCTGATGCAATAACATCGCCCACTACTCCACCCGATGAAAAATTATAAATATCGTCGAAATTAATACTACTAATAGCGGTAGCTGAGGTAATAAATAAAGCAAAACCAATAACACGCAGCGCTAAGGTGGTGTAATCAAGCTGTAAAATGCGGTGAGGTTGTTTAAATAGCAAGTAGCCAAATAGCTGAATGGCCGCAGGCACTAAGTAAGCCAACCAACCAAAGGTGAGTAATAAAATGTCGGCTATCCATGCACCGGCTGCTCCTGTGATGTTGCTTACTTCGCTAAAACTAGTTTGCGACCATGCAGCATCTGCTGGATCAAAGCTGATCAAGGCACATAAAATAAATATTGCCGTAAAGGTACTGATAATCAGCCCTGTTTCTAATAGTCTTTGCACACCATTTAGGCGCATAGTTCCCTATTCCTCTTTATTATTCTATTTTTATTCACACTTACTTAGCAGTGAAATACCTTAGCAGGAAATGCAATTTGTTGCACTTTATCTTAACCTTGATGGCCTGATTATGAACAAGTTTTTATAATTTGAGCTTACTATAAGCAAATGACGCAGTTAATATAAATAACCTTAAGTAATATAAGGACGAATAATTACGCCTTCTTCACCTTTTACTTCTTCCATTACTACATAAGTTCGGCTTTCACTTACGTTAGGCAATTTTAATAATATGTCGCCTAATACGCCACGGTATTCTGACATATCATTTACGCGCGTTTTAAGTAAAAAATCAAAATTACCCGATACTAAATGACATTCAATAATTTCTTCGTGCTTTTTAACCGCAGCACTAAACTCATCAAATACGTCGGGAGATGTTTTAGTAATCGTCACTTCTACATACACCGATAAACCTTGCCCAAGCTTAGCGGGATCGACCACCGCTTTATAGCCAAGTATGTAACCTTCTCGTTCTAGCTTTTTTACTCGCTCCAAGCAGGGCGTGGCGCTTAGGCCAACTCGTCTGGCCAGTTCTACGTTCGACAAGCGTCCATCGTGTTGTAATTCCATTAAAATTTTACGGTCAATTCTATCTAATAATTGATGCATAGTACCAACTAGTTTTTTATGCTGTTTATTTTTATTATCTAGATGATAACACTAGATTTGACTTTAAAAAAGGTGAGACACACGGGCTTATGATGAATATAATAGTGGAAAATGTTAATCCGTTCTTAATAAGGCAAATGATATGATTATTGGTGTTCCTAAAGAAATTAAAAACCATGAATACCGTGTAGGTATGGTTCCTGCAAGTGTTCGTGAATTAGTAAACCACGGTCACCAAGTGATTGTAGAAACTGATGCAGGCATGGGCATTGGTTTTACTAACGAAGATTACACACAAGCGGGTGCTGAAATTTTAGCAACTGCAGCTGATGTTTTTGCAAAAGCAGACATGATTGTAAAAGTAAAAGAGCCGCAAGCTGTTGAACGTGCAATGCTACGTGAAGACCAAATTCTTTTCACTTACTTACACCTTGCACCTGATCTTCCACAAACTGAAGACCTTGTAAAAAGCAAAGCTATTTGTATTGCATACGAAACTGTAACTGACTCACGCGGTGGTTTACCGCTTCTTGCTCCTATGAGCGAAGTTGCTGGTCGTATGTCTATTCAAGCTGGTGCACAAGCGCTAGAAAAATCTAACCACGGTCGTGGCATGCTACTAGGTGGCGTACCTGGCGTTGAAGCTGCTAAAGTTGTTATCATTGGCGGCGGCATGGTTGGTCGTAGCGCAGCGCAAATGGCTGTTGGTCTTGGTGCTGAAGTTGTCGTTCTTGATCGTAACATCGACGTATTACGTGCTCTAGACGCGCAATTTGGTAATAAAGTTAAAGCTATTTACTCAACTGCTGATGCACTAGAAAAACACGTACTAGAAGCTGATTTAGTAATCGGTGGTGTACTGATCCCTGGTGCAGCTGCACCTAAACTAGTAACAGCTGAGCACATTAAAGCAATGAAACCTGGTTCTGCAATTGTTGATGTTGCAATCGACCAAGGTGGCTGTATTGCTACTTCTAAAGCAACGACGCATGCTGATCCAACTTTCATCGTTGATGAAGTTGTTCACTACTGTGTTGCTAACATGCCAGGTGCTGTTCCACGCACATCTACGTTTGCACTTAACAATGCAACATTGCCTTTCATCATTAACCTTGCAAACAAAGGTTATAAAAAGGCGCTACTAGATGACGCTCACTTCTTAAAAGGCTTAAACGTAATTAAAGGCCAAGTAACTTACAAAGAAGTAGCTGAAGCGTTCAACATGGAATATGTTGACCCACGCACAGCGGTAGAAAACGCATAATTTAGCGTTTCGTAGTTAGGTTGGTATTAAATAATATAGTAACTTAACTACAACCCATAAAAAAAGCAGCTAATTAGCTGCTTTTTTTATGTCTGATTTAAAGTAAATTTATATGAAACGCTTAATTATAAAATCTACTTTTACGCGCTTAGCTTGGCCAAGTAGTTTTTTAACTGGCTGCGGGTAATCATCCATTGTTTCTAAATCATCTGGGCCTGTTAAACGGCGGCAGTGTTGTAAAATTTCCTGCTTTTCGTTATCAATAGCATCCATAATTGTTTGCTCTGGATCTTCTATTAAAATACCGTTTTCGATATCAAGACCCCATGCACGCGGATTTAAGTTATGCCCACTCAGTAAATGTTTTGTTCTATCTGAGCAAATACCTTTTAAATGAAATGAATTACTTTCATCTTTCCACAGATACACATTTAAATTACCGTTATCGATGTGGCGTTTTTGCGTTTTTACAAACTTATGCAAAATAGTTTCGTATAAATAAGGCAACGCCCCTATTTTACTAAACGGCTCGCTTGGCGGTAAATAAAAGTCATTGGCTGTTTTATCCCCTACCACAATCGTAACTTGCTTGCCTTGCTTTAATAATCGGCGCAGTGATCGCATAAGTGGCGCCGGAAAATTAAAGTATGGCGTATACAACACAAGCTCTTGCTCTGTGGTATCAAATAACGCTTTTATTAAACGATTTAATTCGTTATTACGACGACCAAGCCCTAAAAACAAACGAATACCTAATGCTTGCGTATTTAATTGCTCTGCTGCGTTGTAACTTGCGACTTTTAAGTCACGCATTAATTGCTTTTGATCAAGTTTGAAGTCGTGTAAACGCTTAAGCGGTCGTGTGTCTATGCGTGGCACAGCATCGGAGCTAATTAGCTTTGTCTCAATAAAATCAACCACTGAGTCACACAGCTCGCTCCGCGTTATTAAAAAGTAACGATCGAGTCTGTAACGCTCGTTATACTGCAAATACACGTTGTTTAAGCTTGCGCCGCTGTAAAGTAAGGTATCGTCAATGACAAAACCCTTTAAATGTAATACGCCAAATAATTCTTTAGCTTTTACAGGTACGCCATAAACTTGTACGTTCGATTTAAACTTTTCTAAATCGTCACAGTATAAACTTGCGTTACCATCAGACTTCTCTGCACCAATTAAACCACGTTGCGCACGATGAAAATCCACCAGCACTTTTACATCAAGCGCAGGGTTCTCTAATGATACTCGATGCAGGGCTTCTAAAATCTCGCGGCCTGCTTCGTCATCCTGTAAATAAAGCGCTGTGATATAAATTCGTTTTTTTGCATTAGCTATCAAACGTAGCAATTGCGTTCGGTAATCTTGCGCATTGGTTAAGACGTTAACGTCTTTTGAAGTCAACCCGAATGCGGGTTTTTCCTGCCAAAATAACATAGTTGCCTATTCGCTTAGGTCACATAATCTATCAGTGACAAATAAAATTAGGTAAAACATAACAAAAAAAATCAAAGGGGTCATGAATTAACGCTGTTTTGTTGCCTGTTAGTCTATTTATTGAGCTACTTGGGTGTTTTAACTGTAAAAGTACTGAGCTCTAGTACACAATACTGCACAGCTTTTCGATTTGCGAAAAAAAATAATCGCGGATTTTGTTTACATCCGCCTTGATTTTCTTAGAATCGAGCGCATTAAAGACCGTATTAAACGTTTAGGAAAAAATAATGACTGAAGCAAAACATTGTAAGCTACTAATTTTAGGCTCTGGCCCAGCTGGTTATACTGCCGCAGTATATGCAGCACGTGCAAATTTAAACCCTGTTTTAATTACAGGCATTCAACAAGGTGGTCAATTAACAACCACAACTGAAGTTGAAAACTGGCCTGGTGATGCACACGGCTTAACGGGCCCTGCATTAATGGATCGTATGAAAGAGCACGCTGAGCGCTTTGAAACTGAAATCATATTCGATCACATCAATAAAGTAGATGTATCTAAGCGCCCTTTCACACTAACTGGCGACCAAGGTACTTACACATGTGATGCGTTAATCATTGCAACAGGTGCTTCTGCTAAATACTTAGGCTTAGAGTCTGAAACTAATTTCCAAGGCCGTGGCGTTTCAGCCTGTGCTACATGTGATGGCTTTTTCTATAAAGGTCAGAAAGTAGCGGTTGTTGGTGGTGGTAATACAGCGGTTGAAGAAGCGCTATACTTATCTAACATTGCTGACGAAGTACATGTTATTCACCGTCGTGATAGTTTCCGTAGTGAAAAAATACTTGCAGACCGCCTTGCTGAAAAAGCAGCTAACGGTAACGTTGTTTTACATTACAACCGTACGCTTGACGAAGTATTAGGCGACCAAATGGGCGTAACTGGCATTCGTATTAAAGATGCACACTCTGATGCAACACAAGAGCTAGATTTAGCCGGTGTATTTATTGCTATTGGTCATAAGCCAAATACAGATATGTTTGTTGGTCAACTAGAAATGAAAGACGGCTACTTAGTTGTAGAGTCTGGATTGAATGGTAACGCAACTCAAACAAGTGTAGAGGGCGTTTTTGCTGCAGGTGATGTGTCTGACCACATTTACCGTCAAGCAATCACATCAGCGGGTACAGGCTGTATGGCTGCCCTTGATGCAGAGCGTTTCTTAGATAATTTATAAGCAATTAAATAAATTATAATAGGGCTGATTATTCAGCCCTTTTTTTATGTCTAAAATATAGTTACACTTTTACGATCAATTATAAAATAAGTACTGTATGAGAAATCAGCTATACCAATTAAGTGAAACCGATATAGCATTCCCCAATCCGGAATACGCATTAGAATCCCCTGATGGCTTGTTAGCAATTGGCGGAGATTTAAGTTTACCTCGCCTTAGTAATGCCTACAAAAGCGGAATATTCCCTTGGTTTAGCGAAGATGAGCCTATTATGTGGTGGTCGCCAAGCGAGCGCGGGATTTTTGAACTGGATGATTTCCATATAAGTAAGAGCCTGCGTAAACATTTAAAAAAACACCCTGTAAAAGTAACCATTAATAATGCCTTTGAAGAAGTGATAGAAGCCTGTCGCGATCAACGCCTTGATACCGATGGCACTTGGATCACCTCTGACATGCTCAACGCTTACGTTAATGCACACAATGCTGGCATTGCCCATAGCTTAGAAGTGTGGAGCAACGGAGAGCTTGCAGGTGGATTATACGGTATTATGCAAAATGGTGTTTTTTGTGGTGAATCAATGTTTCATCATCAAACCAATTGCTCAAAGCTTGCTATGTGGGCACTGGTAAATTGGCTTAAACGTCATAATGCGCATTTTATTGATTGCCAGTTAGAAAACCCTTATTTAATGACCTTAGGTGCACAAGTAATCCCCCGCTCAACATTTTTGACTAAACTAAAAGCTGCACATAACTATATTATTAATCCTATTATGTGGGAGCCACAAGAACTTGACGCAATCTATGAATGAGCAACTTCCTGCACGTGTTGGTTTAACCCAAGAGTTTGACTGTAGTTATTTACCCAACAGACAAGAGCAACTATTAGTTATTCTAGATCCTAGTTGCTACAGCACAGACAAATTTGAGTCATTATTAGGCTTAGGATTTCGTCGCAGTGGTAACCAAATATACCGTCCACACTGCCCAATATGCAGTGCATGTAATTCTGTACGTGTATTAGCACAAGACTTTATCCCTTCAAAATCGCAAAAACGTAAACTAAACAAAGCAAAAAACCAGTTTGAGGTAAAATATTCAACGCAAGAACGCCCTGAGTATTATCCGCTCTATAGTAAATACATAACGATGCGCCATCAGGATGGAAGTATGTATCCTCCTGAAAAAGAACAGTTTCAAAGCTTTTTACTTTGCAGTTGGCTCAAAATCACATTTATTGAACTATGGCACCAAGATACTTTAGCCGCAGTTGCCGTAACTGATTGTATGAACAGCTCTATTTCTGCAATTTATACTTTTTTTGACCCCGACTTTGAACACTATAGTTTAGGCTCTGTGATGATATTAGAGCAGCTTAAATTTGCAAAAGAGCAAAATAAGCAATACGTGTACTTAGGCTATCAAATTGATGAATGCGATAAAATGAAGTACAAAACTCAGTTTTTACCAGCTCAAAAACAGCTCAATGATGAGTGGGTGGCTATTTAATTTGCAAATATAGCCCCTGCGCCTTTACTTATTGGTGTATTTTGGGCAAAATCTGCAGCGTTTAACTATTAAAGAGGTGTTACGCTAAACATGGCGAAAGAAGACGTAATCGAAATGCAAGGGACAGTCCTTGATACTTTACCAAATACAATGTTCCGAGTTGAGCTAGAAAATGGTCACGTAGTTGTGGCTCACATTTCAGGCAAAATGCGCAAAAACTATATCCGTATTTTAACCGGCGATAAAGTAACGGTAGAAATGACTCCTTACGATTTATCAAAGGGTCGTATCGTATTCCGTGCTCGCTAAGTAAGTGCGTAAACGAGATTTAGTTTTTGGCTAGTGTTTTACTAGCTTTAAGCGTTTATTAAATGTAATTGATAGACATTGACTAGCAATTACATTTAATAAACAAAAAACCCAGTTTTTACTGGGTTTTTTGTTGCCTATAAAAATGGCAAAAAAATGACCCGCTATTATTTAGCGGGCCATTTTTATTTAACTTAGTTGTGCAATTAACGTTTTACGCTGGCGTTAAATTGCTCTCGTAATCAAAGCGAATCTTCTTGTCTTTAACCGATACTTTAACTGTACCGCCATCAACAAGTTCACCAAACAGTATTTCATTAGCTAATTGCTTTTTAAGCTCTTCTTGAATAACACGTGCCATTGGTCGTGCACCCATAGCCTTGTCATAACCTTTATCTGCGAGCCATTCACGCGCTTTAGGCGTAAGCTCAAGATTAACCGATTTTTTATCAAGCTGAGCTTGCAGTTCCACAATAAATTTATCAACCACCAGTAAAATAACTTCACGTTCAAGGTGATTAAACCAAATAATGTTATCTAAACGGTTTCTAAATTCTGGCGAAAATACTTTATTAATTTCGCCCATTGCATCATGCGTGTGATCTTGCTCTGTAAAACCAATCGACTTACGTGTGGTTTCTTGTACGCCCGCATTGGTAGTCATTACAACCACTACATTTCTAAAATCAGCTTTACGACCGTTATTATCGGTTAACGTACCGTGATCCATAACTTGTAGTAAAATATTGTAAATATCTGGATGCGCTTTTTCAATCTCATCTAAAAGTACAACCGCATGTGGGTTTTTAATAACCGCCTCGGTTAATAACCCGCCTTGCTCAAAACCAACATATCCTGGTGGAGCACCAATTAATCGGCTGATTGCGTGGCGCTCTACATACTCAGACATATCAAAACGAATAAACTCAACACCCATACATTTAGCAAGTTGCTTAGTTACTTCTGTTTTACCAACACCTGTTGGGCCTGCAAACAAGAACGAACCCACTGGTTTTTCTTCGCTTGATAAACCCGAGCGAGATAAACGAATAGCCGATGTAAGCGCATCAATAGATTGATCTTGTCCAAACACAAGCATTTTAAGATTACGGTCTAGATTTTTAAGCGTCTCTTTATCTGTTGAAGACACATTTTGTGGTGGAATACGAGCCATCTTCGATATTATTAGCTCTATATCAGACACACCAATGGTTTTTTTACGTTTAGAACTAGGCTGTAAACGTTGGTTAGCGCCCGCTTCATCAATTACATCAATTGCTTTATCTGGCAAGTGGCGCTCATTAATGTATTTAGCACTAAGTTCAGCAGCTGCTTTTAATGCTTTTTGAGTATAGCGAATACCATGGTGCTCTTCGTAACGCTCTTTTAATCCATTTAAAATTTTAGTGGTATCGGCAACACTTGGTTCAAGTACGTCAATTTTTTGAAAACGGCGTACTAATGCACGGTCTTTCTCAAAAATATTTTTATACTCATTGTAAGTGGTTGAACCCATACAACGTAACTTACCACTTGAAAGAAGTGGTTTAAGTAAGTTTGAAGCGTCCATAACGCCACCAGACGCTGCGCCAGCACCTATTATGGTATGTATTTCATCAATAAATAAAATAGACCCAGGTTGTGCCTGAAGCTCTTTTAATAAGCTTTTAAAGCGCTTTTCAAAATCGCCACGATATTTAGTACCTGCAAGCAATGCCCCCATATCTAGTGAGTACACAACTGCATCTGCAATTACTTCTGGTACTTGCTCGTTCACAATACGGTACGCTAAACCTTCAGCAATGGCTGTTTTACCAACGCCCGCTTCACCAACAAGTAATGGGTTATTCTTTTTACGACGACACAATACTTGTACCGTACGCTCTACTTCGCTGTCGCGCCCAATCAGTGGGTCAATATTACCTTCACGAGCCTGAGCGTTTAAGTTAGTTGTAAAGCTGTCTAGCTTACTTGCTTCTTCGCTTTGAACTTCTTGCACTTCTTCATGTATATCATCGCTGTCATCGCCTAGTTCATCATCAGCTTTTGAAATGCCGTGCGAAATAAAGTTAACAATATCTAAGCGCGATACATCATGCTTTTTAAGTAAATAAACAGCTTGGCTCTCTTGCTCAGAAAAAATAGCGACCAGTACATTGACACCCGTCACTTCGTTTTTTCCTGACGATTGCACATGAAACACAGCACGTTGTAATACACGCTGAAAACCAAGCGTTGGCTGAGTTTCACGCTCTTCTTCTAAATCTGGGATGACAGGTGTTGTTTCGTCAATAAATTCTAATAATTCGGTTTTTAAGCCTGAAAGATTAACACCACACGCGTTTAAGGCTTCTCCTGCAGAAGGATTATCTAATAGCGCAAGTAAAAGGTGCTCTACGGTCATAAACTCATGACGGCGAGTGCGCGCTTCACGAAACGCGGCATTTAAAGTGAGTTCTAAGTCTTTGTTTAGCATTGGCAACCCCTTACTGAGATAATAATTTATACCACAACAATCGGATGTTTGATCACCCTAATTGGTATTTATACCAATTGTATTAAATTGGTATTATTCCTGCTCACAACTACAAAGCAGTGGATGCTCGTTATCCCGTGAGTAACGGTTAACTTGTTCAACTTTGGTGTAGGCAACATCGGCGCTGTAAACACCGCAAATACCCTTACCTTTTTCATGAACCTGAAGCATCACATCGGTTGCTCTATCGCTATCCATATTAAAAAACGTCGTTAAAACTTCAATTACGAAGTCCATCGGCGTGTAGTCGTCGTTATTTAAAACAACTTTATATTTTCGCGGCGGCTGTAGCTTTTGCTTTTCACTGTCGCGAACTGTGTCGATAACACCTGAATCTTTCATACCACTCATAATTAAATATAGTCTTGTCTTTGTAACTCAAGCAAACTTGAATAAAAAATAAATAAAATGTTAAAAAATAACTCAAAACACTTGACTGGTTGGCTAAATAAACTACAGTCAAACATAGATTGATTAAACCTTAGTCAGTCTAGCAAATTATACGGTTTAGAATAACTAAATTAGTCAACTTATTGAAGGATGTAGAAGTATGGCTTGTGGTAAAGTTAAATGGTTCAACAACGCCAAAGGTTTTGGTTTCATCGTAGAAGACGGCTGCGAGAATGATATCTTCGCTCATTACTCAACAATTGTAATGGACGGCTATAAAACGCTTAAAGCTGGTCAAGATGTAACATTCGAATTAGAACAAGGGCCTAAAGGCCTACACGCTAAAAATATTGCCCCAGATGGTGACATTATTGAGTGACGATTGTTTTGTTCGACTAAAGCGAGCGACCTTTTAAGATCCTCGCTTAATTCCTTAAGCATACTAACTTATCTCTTCTTCCCTTATTTATTGCCTCTTTTCATTCAAATTCAACCCTTTTCCTTGAATTTATTTTATATACCCCAATGTTCTAAGAGTTGATTGTTTAACTGCTTATTGGGCATGCTCAAACTCTAGCCCTTTTTATTTAAGCTTGTTACACTCTTGGTGCTAAAAATTGCGCATAACACCTTATCGCCTCTTTTATATGTACTAGGCTAAAGGCTGATTTATTTTTGTTAATTTTTTAGCTATAAATACGATTCCAGTTCGTCAGGTGTGACTATTCTGCTTTTATAAAAGAGCAACGCTGAGTACCAACACCTAACAAACTATTCATTACGAGCGTACGTGTTCATTAACTTGTTTAATAATATGTACTCACTCATAAGTAATGATTTTCTTTGCATTGTTGAATAAGACCTTATCGGTCGACTATCTAGGAATGATGATGACATCAAAAATTATCTATACAAAAACGGACGAAGCTCCGGCACTAGCAACTTATTCGTTGCTACCGATCATCCAAGCATATACAAATGCGGCCGGTGTTGAAGTTGAAACTCGCGACATTTCATTAGCAGGTCGTGTAATTGCTAGCTTCCCTGATTATTTAACAGAAGAACAACGCATTGGTGATGCACTTGCTGAACTTGGCGAGCTTGCTAAAACACCAGAAGCAAACATCATCAAATTACCAAACATCAGTGCATCTGTACCACAGCTTCGCGCTGTAATTAAAGAGCTTCAAGCAAAAGGTTACGCTCTTCCAGAATACCCTGTTGAACCTAAAAATGATGAAGAAAAAGCAATTCAAGCGGCTTACGACAAAATTAAAGGCAGTGCAGTAAACCCTGTACTACGTGAAGGTAACTCAGATCGTCGCGCGCCAGGCTCTGTAAAAGAATATGCACGTAACAACCCACATTCAATGGGTGCGTGGAGCAAAGATTCTCAGTCTTACGTTGCAAGTATGAGCGAAGGCGATTTCTTCGGTTCAGAAAAATCAGTAACTGTTGATACAGCCACTGATGTGCGTATTGAACATGTTGCAACTAACGGTGACGTTACTGTTCTTAAACAAAGCACACCTCTTTTAGCTGGCGAAGTTATTGATGCTTCAAGCATTAGCGCTTCTAAGCTTCAAGCTTTCTTAGCTGCAGAAATTGATGCTGCTAAAGAAAAAGGTGTTTTGTTCTCGCTTCACATGAAAGCGACAATGATGAAAGTATCTGATCCAATCATCTTCGGTCACGCTGTAAAAGTATTCTACAAAGATGTATTTGCTAAACACGGTGCGCTTTTTGAAGAGCTAGGTGTTGATGTAAATAATGGTTTAGGCGACGTATATTCTAAAATTCAAACATTAGACGATGCTAAGCGCGAAGAAATTGAAGCAGACATTCAAGCTGTTTACGCTAACCGCCCTGCTATTGCTATGGTTGATTCTGACCGTGGTATTACAAACTTACACGTGCCAAGTGACGTGATCATCGATGCATCTATGCCTGCAGCAATCCGTTCAAGCGGTCAAATGTGGAATAACGATGGTAAATTACAAGACACTAGCTTTGTAATTCCTGATCGTTGTTACTCAAGTGTTTACCAAGCAACTATCGATTTTTGTAAAGAAAATGGTGCGTTTGATCCAACAACAATGGGTAGCGTTCCAAACGTTGGCCTTATGGCTCAAAAAGCTGAAGAATACGGTTCACACGACAAAACATTTGAAGCAAAAGCGGACGGTTCTATCCGTGTTGTTGATGCAAATGGTAATACATTACTTGAGCACAATGTTGAGCAAGGCGATATCTGGCGTATGTGTCAGGTTAAAGACGCACCAATTCAAGATTGGGTTAAGCTTGCAGTAAATCGTGCACGCGCAACAGGCGTTCCAGCTATTTTCTGGTTAGACGAAAACCGTGCACATGATGCGCAGCTAATCAAAAAAGTAAATAAATACCTACCAGATCACGATACAGCTGGTCTAGATATTCAAATTTTAGCACCGCTTGAAGCAACATTGTTCTCACTAGCGCGCATTAAAGAAGGTAAAGACACGATTTCTGTAACAGGTAACGTTTTACGTGATTACCTAACAGATTTATTCCCAATTTTAGAGTTGGGTACAAGTGCTAAAATGCTTTCAATTGTTCCGCTTATGAACGGTGGTGGCTTATTTGAAACTGGCGCGGGTGGTTCTGCACCTAAGCATGTTCAACAATTCGAAAAAGAAAACCACTTACGTTGGGATTCTTTAGGTGAATTTTTAGCACTTGCTGCATCACTTGAGCACTTAAGCGTAACTGCTGGTAACAACAAGGCACAAGTACTTGCTGATACCCTAGATAAAGCAACAGGTACGTTCCTTGCTGAAAACAAATCGCCGTCACGTAAAGTGAAAGAAATTGATAACCGTGGTTCTCATTTCTTCCTATCTTTATTCTGGGCACAAGAACTTGCTAAGCAAAATGATGACAGTGAACTTAAAGCACAGTTTACTCAAATCGCTAGCGACCTTGAGTCTAATAAAGAGCAAATCGTAAGTGAGCTTAACGATGCGCAAGGCCCTGCAGTTGATTTAGGCGGTTACTTCCAGCCTAACGATGATGCAGCCTTTAAAGCAATGCGTCCAAGCACTACATTTAACGATATTCTTGCTAAATTAGTATAAATATCGGTTTAAATTTAAAAGCCGCTTACTTGCAAAAGTAAGCGGCTTTTTTATGTCTAAACTTTACAAATAAAGGCCGCTATTTATAAAATAGCGGCCTTTGAATAATTAAATTTATTTAATTAATTATTTAGTATCATACCAATTCGCTTAATTAAGTGATCAACTTTGAGGCAAGAAAATCTTGTCGATAACAAGGCAAAAATTTCGTTATTTAGTTGCTCTATATCAGAAATTTTTAACGCAGTTACCGTCAGATTTAATCCCTCAAATTGATTAAGTATTATTGCGGGTTGGTATAAGCACGTGGCATTTTTGAATCTGTCGTATAGCGGTCACGCAGTTTATCTTGACGAGATTGTGTAGATACCTCAACGCCATTAATAAACATTTTGCTCACATGGCTGCTTAGCTCAAACGGGTCATTACTCCATATTACTACATCAGCAGCTTTGCCAACTTCAAGACTACCTGCATTAATGCCAAATACATCAGCAACGTTTGATGTAAGCGCTTTTAACGCACCTTCTTGGCTCATACCGTACGACACAGCATTACCAGCATCAAAACGCAGCTGATAAATATTGTGACTTGCATCACCACCTACCGTTAATAATACTTTAACGCCTGCTTTTTCAAGCACACTAGCATTATCTAAACTTGCATGAAGCGAATCAAAGCTTCCTGGTAAGCTATCCATTGCACTAATAATCACTGGAATATTTGCTTTAGCAACGCGCTCTTTTACTACGACAGCATCTTGCGCACCATTAAGTACTAGGTTAATACCAAATTGCTCTTTTACTTTAATTAGCTCAATAATATCCGCCGCACGCGAAACACCAACCACTAATGGCATTTCACCACTGAGTACTTTAGCCATTACTTTATCTTCAGTACTTGGCTTGTCGTCATCTTTTTTCGCTTTTTTACCGGCTTTAGTTTTGTGCTCATCAAGCTTATTAATAAGTGTTTGCAAAGTAAAAGCACGTGAGCCTTTACTACGCTCACCTAAGTAAACAATTAAAGCCGCTTGTTTTTGCATGTCGCTGTCAAAACTACCACTTAAATCAACAACACTCGCAAGGCCTGAAAAAATGCTATCGCCGCCATGAGGAGTAATTACATCGCGTGTTACGCCGCCTTTACGAGCGTAAGGAATTAAGCTTGAATGTGCGTTGTAAGCAAGGCTTACATCAAAATCAATACCGGCTTTTTCTTCCCCTGCATCGCGAGAGCCTGCAACGGCACTAACTTCAACTAAACCAAGTTGATTAATACTTGCTATAAAGCCAGGGGTTACAATTTGGCCCTTTGCATCAATAATTTGATCTACTTTAATTTCAGTTGGGTTAATCGCTGTGATTTTACCATCTGTCATTACAATGCTTGCCGCTTCTAATACACCTTGATCAGAAGACGTATGCAATGTTGCATTAATAATTGCTAGTGATTGTGCGCTTACAGCACCAGATGCTAATAACCCTGCAGCAACCAGAGAAAGCGAAAACGAACGTGATAAATTTTTCATTCTGGGTGCTCCTTATTGTTGACCTAACATAAAATCACTTGTTGCTTGGTACGCGCTGTCGTTTCTATCGTAAACTTTTGCACCATCAACAAACACTTGTTCAGCTTTAGCATAGACACTAAATGGGCTTTGATTCCAAATAACAACATCGCCCTGCTTACCCGCTTCTAGTGAACCTGTTTTGTCATCAATACCTAGCGATTTAGCAGCGTTAGACGTGATCCATTTAATAGCGTGTTGCTCAGAAATATCAAAACCATTTTCGTTAGCTCGGTACATCACCTTGCCCGCTTCTTGGTTTAAACGCTGAATAGTAGTATCTGAATCTGAGTGAACAACTGCACACGAGTTTTTAACCGCATCAACAATAGCTACGTTTTCTTGAACCATGTCGTAGGCTTCCATTTTAAAGCCCCACCAGTCTGGCCAAAGTGCAGCACACGAACCATTTTGCGCAAGTAAGTCAGCAATTTTATATGCTTCTACACCGTGATGAAAAGTACCTGCGTGGTAACCAAATTCTTTTGACAGGTCAATCATCATTGCCATTTCTTCAGCTTTATAACAATGATTATGAATACGTACTTCGCCTTCAAGCACACCGCGAAGCGTATCGTGTTTAATATCACGTACTGGCGCTTCTGGGTTTAAACCGGCTTCATAATCGGCATCGTATTTATCCCATGCACGTTTGTACTCAGCGGCTTCAGCCCATGCCATACGGTAACCAGCCATATTACCCATACGGGTTGAAGGCAATACACCTTGACGACCATAAACACGTTTAGGGTTTTCACCACACGCCATTTTTAAACCATACGGCGCCTCTGGAAATTTCATCCCTTGCATAGTGTGCGCTGGTACGTTTTTAAGCGTAACGCCGCGTCCACCAAATAAGTTAGCTGAGCCTGGTAAAATTTGTAGAGAAGTAATGCCGCCTTCGCGTGCACGATTAAAGCCTGGATCTTGTGGCCAAACAGAATGCTCAACCCACACTTCTGCAGTGTTAGGGCTGGTCATTTCGTTACCATCTTGATGCGACTCGACCGAAGGACTTGGGTATGCGCCTAAATGTGAATGTACGTCAATAATACCCGGTGTTACCCATTTTCCTTGTGCATCAATTGTTATATCAGCAGTGGCTGTTAAGTCTTTACCTACTTGTTGTACTTTACCATCAACAAGTAATACATCAGCCTCATCTAAACGCTCACCAGTACCGGTAAGTACTGTTGCATTTGTAATAAGAGTGCTTGATGTAGAAATTGGCTGATAAGTACTTGGGTAAGGATTTTTGTTAATTGTTATTTTATCGTCTTGTGGGCCGTTTTCTTGGCAGCCTACAAGTGCAGCAGCTAAGCCAACCGCTAATAAAGAAGGTGCAAATTTTTGCATGTTGTTTGGATCTCCTGTTTTTTTGCTACTTTAGCGAAAGCTAAGGAATAAAGCCAAAAAAACAGGTGAAAACGCAGTTAATTAAGATGAATTTCTGTAATTATTTCTTTATATAATTGTTATATAGCTTTTCAAGCGCACCTTCGGTGGTAAGCGAAGGATCTTTACTAATAAAGTGCTTAACCGTACGCGTTACAAAATCAGAGTTTTGCTTATGTAGCTTAGAAAAATCTTTAATAAGTGTATTACCATCTTTAGCCGCAGTTACTTTGTCATGACGATGACGATACTGGCTCAATGCTTTATTAAAATCGCCTTGATAGTCTTCAACCAAAATTTTATAAAAGTCGCTTTTTTGAACATTTAAATCGTTAATGCAGTAATTTAACGCCTCTTTAAAGTCGGTAAATATCATGCCTTCTACATCAAACTCTTTTGTTTTTTCGCGCACTGCTACTTTGGCATCTTCTGTGGCATAGCTAAAACCCGTAAAGGCTAAACGCTCAGCGGCTTCTTTTCCTAATTTCATACCCGCTTGAATACTATGGGCAAACTCGTCGCTCATGTCGCCAAGTTCGCTTTCTTCCCACATGTTATAAACGCGCAGTGGTTTAGCATATTTATTTGAGAGCTTTTTTTTAAGCTTGGTAAAGCGCTCATCAATCGTCATCAGTCTTTCGTTATGTAAAAGTGCGTGGCACTCATAACACGCAGGGATTGAGATAAAGTCAGCCTCTTCACCTAAATCAACGATACTTTGTAGCATATGTAGTGGCGGACAATGATCGCGCTCTGTCGCTTCACAGCCACAATAAAAACACTGATTAAAATGCTGCTGATCGCACGCATATGCTTGCTGATAATAACTGGCTAACGTTTTGCTCACCGTTGCTCCTTGAAAAAACACGACTAAATTATGGAGGCGATAATAACAGCCTGAAAAAATAAGTTATACCAATTGCATTAAATTAGTGCTCTATTATTTCGCTAAAAAGTAGTGCAATAACAGGCACAAATAACAACGTGTAGTTATTCTATACAAATAATTTTTAACGCAGTAAGTACACTATTTAATGCAATAGAATGATTATGTTTTTTATTAGTCGCTAGATTTAAATAACGGCCGCTATTAAACCAAATAAGCCACCAAACACACCGCCCCATACTACAAGCCAGCCTAGGTGCTCGCGGATCATGGTCTGAATAATCTCTTTAACCATTTTAGGAGTAAGCTCATCTAAGCGCTCATCAACTAGTTTAAGCACCGTTTTATGTAGGCTTTCTGCGCTATTACCTTGTGAAAGTGTTTGGCTTGCTAATGCTTTAAAGTCGTCAGTTTGAGAAATCTCACTAAGAGACAATTGCATTTTTTCAATAAACTTTTCACGCATCGGCTCTATTGCCGCTGTACCGCCAAACATTCCTAGCATACTACCAAACTGAGACTGCTCTATTACCTCTAACAAATTGTCGAATGCAGGGTTTAAATCAACATTGCTAATTATTGGCTCAAAGTCGATATTGGGCTGCGCTTTATTGAGTAAATTATTAATTTTTTGCTCTGAAAAAAACTCCGTTAATATTAAGTTTCGTATAGCTACTTTAAAGCTTTCAAACTTAAGCGCTATAACACCTGAACCATATAAAAACGGGACCTTTTCGAATAACATATGAATAGCTAATAAATTAGTTACCGCGCCAGAAAGTGCAAATAAACCAACAGACAACACAATTGCTTGGTTAAACATAAAACCTACAACAACACATAAACACGCTAGCAAATTGGTTATTAAACTTTTGTTCATTTTAACTCCACTACAGTAAGTGTAATTTTATTCAATATAGCCGTTAATTTTACAACGTTTAGATTGTTAAATTAATACCTTTTTGCCATAGTTTAAGTATCTGTTTAAAAGGCGAGCAATTGTTATGTGGAAAACAGTAAATGAGCACATCAGCCAAGCCATTAATTTTGACTTTAAGCACACCTACAAACGCCAATTACAAAGTACAAACACCGACAAACTATTTCATATTACCAATGGTACGCATAACTACTTCGTTAAAATAGCACTAAAAAGCGAGCTCGAACGTTTAGAAAGTGAATTTATTGGCTTAAAGCTTTTGGCGCAAAATAGTAATTTTAAAGTACCTGAATGTATTACAACTGGTGCAAATATAGAGTTTTCGTTTATTGTTTTACAATGGCTTGTTTTAGATAAACAACCCCACGACACGTGGACTAATATGGGGCGCAACCTCGCTAAAATGCATCAAAAACATGACCAAGCTATGTTTGGTTTTGATGTAGACAATTACCTAGCCACGACCATACAGCCAAACCGCTGGCACAAAAAGTGGGATGTATTTTACGCCGAAGAGCGTATAGGGTGGCAATTACAACTACTCGCTGAAAAAGGCATTAGCTTTATTGAGCCCGAACGCTTAATTAATACCGTAAAAGAGCAACTACATAGCCATCAAGTACAACCTTCGTTACTGCATGGCGATTTTTGGCGTGGCAATATGGGATTTTTAAAAGCAGAACCAACAATATTTAACCCAGCTTGTTATTATGGTGATCGGGAAGTGGATATTGCAATGAGCGAACTATTTGCCCCCCTGCCTAAAGACTTTTATAGCGCCTATAACGCGCACTACCCGCTTTCTCAAAATTACGAAAAACGTAAGTTAATATACCAGCTATACCCCATTTTAAATCACGCCAACATCTTTGCCGGTCACTATCTTACTGAAGCTAAACAACATATAGAAAAGCTAGTATTTGAAGGTATAAAATAAGTGTCATAAGCTGCATTTCAGCACTATATTTAATGAGTAAGTAGACGTTCATCTGTAAGCGATTAAGTTGAACCTAACTTAATTATTTATAACTGGAGTGATTATGAAAGATTTTTTATCACAACGAATAACGTGCCCACACTGCGGTCACCACATACATCTAGACTTAGACGCAAGCAGCGGCGATCAAGACTATATAGAAGATTGCACTGCCTGTTGTAACCCAATTCATTTAAATATGCATATAGACCATGCTAACAATAAATTGGAGCTACACGTAGACAGTGACGACGAACAAATATTTTAACTTAAGCCTGATGGCGTAAGTAGTTCTCTACCGTATTTACAATAGTATAAGTTTGCTGATCAACTTCAATATTAAACTTGTCACCCACTTGCGCTGCACCAATGTTTGTAATGGCGAGCGTTTCCGGAATTAGGTGTATCCAAAAACCTTGTTCATCAACTTCGCCTACGGTTAAGCTTGCGCCATTTATAGCAACAAAGCCTTTATATAACACGTACTTTTGCCACTCTTTTGGCAAGCTTAATTGTATTTTGCAGTTATTCTCAAGTTTCACTATTTGAGAGATTTGTGACCTACAATGAATATGCCCAGACACTATATGCCCACCTAGCTCAGTACCAAACGTAACAGAGCGTTCGTAATTTACTAAACTACCTAGCTCAAGCAGGCCTAAATTAGTTAACTTTAGAGTTTCGTCAATCACATCAAAATGCACTTGCGCCACCACATCATGATTACTTAGCTCAACTTGCACAACCGTTAAACAACAGCCATTAATAGCAATACTTGCGCCTAAATCTAAATGCTTAACGTACTCATCGCTCACCGATACAACTAAGCGTAACACACCATCAGCTTGAGTTTTAGAGACCACTGTTGCTTGTGTTTGCACTATTCCTGTAAACATAAAATCACTTAAAATTATTACAAAGTGCTAGTTTAACGTATCAACTCATAAAATCATTCACTACTGTGATTTTTATTTGAAACGCAATAGATTACAATTGCCGCCTGTTTTATTTAATAGCTTTTTTTATGACCTTTTGCAATTGGGAAGCCAAGCGTTTACTTTCCCTAGCTTTACCTGTTTTTTTAGCACAAGTTACACTTATTTTAATGTCGGTAGTCGACACAATTATGGCCGGCCAAGTTAGCCCTACTGACTTAGCTGCACTTTCTATTGCAACAGGAATATGGAACCCATTATTACTTGCTCTGCAAGGTATTTTATTAGCGCTTACTGGTATTATTGCGCAGTTTTCAGGCAGCGATGACCGCAAAGGCATTAGCCACTATTTTCAACAAGCGCTTTATTTAACCGCTATTTTAAGCTTTACAGGTTTTGGTATTGCCCATTTAGCAGATGCCATTATTTTAAAGCTCGATACAACGCCTGCTATTGCAAACCTTGCCATTGACTACATCCATTTTGTGAAATGGGGTGTGTTTGGATTTTTAATTTTTACAGTATACAGAAACGTTACCGAAGGCATGGGGATGACCAAACCCGCCTTTTATATAAGCCTATTAGGTTTAGCCGTTAATATTCCAGTAAATTATATTTTCATAAATGGCTTATTTGGTTTTCCTGCTTATGGCGGCGCAGGCTGTGGCATTGCCACAGCAATTGTTTTAACTGTTATGGCAATAGCACAAGTTACTTACTGCCAAATGAGTAAAAAGGTAGATGCTAAAGGCCTGCTTTCATCATTCGAAAAACCTAATTTCACTACCATTGGTATTATTACGAAGTTAGGTATACCAATTTCACTGGCCACCTTTTTTGAAGTCACTTTATTTGCATGTATACCGCTATTTATTGCGCATTTAGGTGCAGTGGCTGTATCGGGGCACCAAATAGCAGCGAGTGTAACTACATTGCTGTTTATGATGCCACTGAGCCTCTCTATCGCTATAAGTATTCGTATTGGTAATCTATATGGTCAAGATAATTTACAGCAGTTAAAAGTTGCCGTATCGACTAGTTACATATTAGCTATTGTAATTGCACTATTTTTGGCGCTTATGACTTTTACAGGTCGTGATTTAATTAGCCAACTGTATACCGACAGCCCCGCTGTAATGGCTCTGGCTTCATCAATTATGATACTAGCGTGTGTCTACCAGTTACCCGATGCATTACAGGTTGCTGCAAATGGCATGCTTCGTGGGTTAAAATACACCACGCCTATATCGTATATTACGTTTATATCGTATTGGTTAATCGGCTTTTGTTTAGGTTACGTATTGGCAAGAACAGACATAATTGTGCCAGCTATGGGGCCGCATGGCTTTTGGGTTGGAATAATAGTAGGCCTTAGTGTCGCTGCTATTTTATTAATGCTAACAGTAAGAAAGCGTCTAAAATATGAATTTGCTAACAGTGATGCACTCAATCAAAACTAATAAGCTCAGCCTTAAAACATTACCAGCTGCTTTGCTGGTAATGTGTTTTTTAATGGTTACTGGCTGCAACAAACCACAAAGTACTGTAAACGCTACTTATATTGAACGCTTAAGTAGCACAGTTAATGCAAGTCCAACAAAGCCTACGCCGCTCAAGCAACTCTCTTTACTGCAGCCTCCCCCAATAGCACAAAGTGACTTAACACTGAGTATTGTGGAGCTTGCAGGCATTAGCCAATGTAAGCTCAACGTACTTATAAGTGAGCACAACAACCAATTAGGAAAAACCGCCAGCGCTGCTGGGCAATTAAAATATCAAATAAACTTTATTAAAAGTGCGCAGGTTTGCTTAAACACGCTTGATAAAAATAGTCCTAGTTACACAAAAATACTCGCAGCCAAAAACTATAAAGAAACACACCTAATGTACTTTTTTAATACCATGTTATTTAAAGAACCTGAGTTAAATCGTACCTGGCAACTCACCTCAAACGAGCTCACTACTGAACCCGCTGGTTTTAGCGATACCGTATTTGCGCTAAAGCAACTTGTACTCATTAAACAGCAAATTAAGGCTAAAGAATTTAGTGAAATTAATAGCGACTCTATTTTTAGTGCACTCGAGCAGCTTAATAAATTTCAATTTAACCAAGCACTCATTCAATCAGTCCGCATGCAGGTCGTATTAAATAACAACGCTACACAGTTTGTAAAAACACTAAACTTTAATACGCTGTGCCCAGAGGATAAAAATAATAAAAACGCAAAAATCATAAGCAACGTATTTCAAAAGTTTTACCTAAAAGAAATTCAGCCCTATCAAGCGCAATTAACTGGTTATCTAGAGGTACTACAACCGCTTTATAATGAGCTTTGGTTTAACGAAAGTATCTCAAGCCCTCAAATTAATAACTTAGTCAAAACGGGCTCGACAAGTAACTTACTGAACTTACTTAAAAGCTCAGCTAAAAAGCATGTGGTTTGGTGGCAAGGTTTTTATAAAACGTGTGAAATAAGCCCAATGTGAATAAAAAAACGGCAAATAAACTCAAAAACAACAAACTTGCTTGATTCACCAACCGCCACGCTATATATTAGCCGCCGTTGTTAAGCAATTAACACTTACTTAAATAAAGTAATACGACTGTAGCTCAGTTGGTTAGAGCACTACCTTGACATGGTAGGGGTCGGTGGTTCGAATCCACTCAGTCGTACCAAAATTTATTCTTAACTTAAAGAGTAAATCTATTTAAGTAAAACCTCAAAAATTGTACGACTGTAGCTCAGTTGGTTAGAGCACTACCTTGACATGGTAGGGGTCGGTGGTTCGAATCCACTCAGTCGTACCACTTCAAAGTAATGAAAAAAACCTAAGAAAAAGCACTACCCACTCTTGATCACCCGGTCCAAGGGTCAGCAGTTCGAATCCACTCAGTCGTACCAACATTTAAGTAAAATAAATAAAGTACATTTGAAAGAAAAAGCACTACCCGCTCTTGATCACCCGGTCCAAGGGTCAGCAGTTCGAATCCACTCAGTCGTACCACTTCAAAGTAATAAAAAACCGAAGAAAAAGCACTACCCACTCTTAATCACCCGGTCCAAGGGTCAGCAGTTCGAATCCACTCAGTCGTACCAACATTTAAGTAAAATAAATAAAGTACATTTGAAAGAAAAAGCACTACCCGCTCTTGATCACCCGGTCCAAGGGTCAGCAGTTCGAATCCACTCAGTCGTACCACTTCAAAGTAATAAAAAAATCAAAGAAAAAGCACTCCCTACTCTTGATCACTCGATCCAAAGGTCAGCAGTTCGAATTCACTCAGGCGTACCAATTAAAGTTTACATTTCAGATAGTTAAAACGCTTCCAATCTACTCGTTTACTTTTCACAAAAAAAACTAAAGCTAAGACCTAAAAGATCATTGTAAAAATTATAGTTTTATCGATTTACCTAAAACGTCCAAACCATATTTTTAGCCTTTAATCTCACTAAAAACTCAACTTCTACCTTACAAATTTACCACTTTGCAATTGAAGATTAAGTGACCAGTAACCTAAACTTGTTCGTGTCATTTAATAAATTTATTTTAGAGCCCAGACTCAGTGAACAACTTGCTAGGCTGTGTTTTTTGAAGCTATTACTGAATTTTATTTTTATATAAATAAACTTATTAGATACCAGAATATATTAACTGATAATTGATGGTTCTTTCGTGTTAGGTTTTTTTTCCATATAAGACTCCAACCTATCTGCTTCTCTTTTTACAACCTCATAGCACTCGCAAGATTGGTGCTCTAATTGAGGTCGGTCTATCACACTAATATGACCACGTTTATAAGTGATAACACCTAGTTTTTGTAGTTTACCAGCGGCCTCAGTTACCCCTTCACGTCTTACGCCTAACATATTTGCTATTAGCTCTTGAGTCATTATTAAATTGTTACTCGGTAAACGGTCAATCGATAGCAAAAGCCAGCGGCTTAGTTGTTGCACTATACTATGATGACGATTACAAACTGCGGTTTGCGCCGTTTGGGTAATTAATGATTGCGTGTAACGTAACATGAGCATACGCATATCAGGCTCGCTGTTAAACTGCCTGCGTAATTCACAAGCGGGTAAGCGATAAGCGGTCCCAGCACTTTGCACAATAGCCCGATTAGGGGTGCTCTCTCCCCCCATAAATACAGCTATACCTACAACCCCTTCATTACCGATAACTGATATTTCAGCAGATGAGCCATCAATCATCACATACAATAATGAAACAATACTATCTATTGGAAAATAAACGTAATCAAGCTTTTCACTTGTTTCATAAATAACTTCTCCAAGGGATAAATTGACTCGCTGTAAAAGCGGAAACATGCGGTGTTGTGCATCAGTAGTTAAAGCATTAAGCAGTGTGTTCTTCAATTGACCCATCGAGTGTGAATTTCCTTTTTATATGCCCAACTTATAACTAATAAAACCTCAAAGTAATGGCTTAAAAGCATGTAAGTCAGGATGTTTTAATAATAAACTCGGATTTTTTTATACAGTTATTGGGCGCTAGAAATGAAAGGTCGTTGCTTTTTGATAATAAAAATTGTTCTATTTTTATTAAAGAATTTTAAGGTGCCTTTTTACGCTTATTCACTTTTAATATAAGCCGACACTCCCGCTGTACTTCACTGAAATAATAAAATGTTCAATACAACAAGGCGAATATGTACGCTAACACACATAGTTTAAATTTATCTGCCTTTAGTTAATATATATCCATAATGATTGATGGAGATTAAAGATAATCTACACCACAATATAGCGACAACTCCCTGTTATAAAAAACAAAATAGAACTCTACTATTAGACTATGTGGGTTGACGAACCGACCATTAACGTTGCTTGATATATGTTGATGTATGTATTCAGCAATAAGATAAACTTTATGAACATTTTTAATGGTGCGCTATTGATTCAGTAGGTGTAAAGTTGGTGCAGCTAACAATGAGCGCTCTAAGCAAACAATGTCGTCTTTGTACCAGCATTTAGTCAATAGCGATGATAAATTAATCCAATTACTCGCTTCACCTTGCATCACAACAAACGGGACTTATTATGACTAATGAAATTCAACACTCAATCGCAAACTTTGCAGCCTTAGAAACTTCAATAGCAAATGGGGAAGAACAATCGGTAAAAGAATTATTAGCAGATCAGTCAATGCAAGAGCTAGAAAAGAGCTACCTGTTAGACTTAGCTAAACTCGGTAATAACAGCGCTATCATAAAGCTATTAAATGATATTCCAGTAACAAAATAAATTTAACTGGTTGCGCTATAGTACAAAAAATTAGCTAAGCATATTTTTGGTCAAACTGACATTTTGCAGAAATATTGCCAGTTCAATCAGTCGATTACATATCTGAAAATCGGTTAGCCGATTGCACAATTCTTTTTATCTCATTTTCTTCAATATCTTTTATTGTATCAAGCAACGTTTTTGCGCTTTCGATATCTACACGAGAATATATATGAATGTATAACTCAATAACTTGTTCATGATGGTTTACTATTTTCTCCATAATGTCCGAGATATCTAGCTCTTCAAAGAGTGAGTTGCAATCAACGCGCTCAATAATTGAGTGCTTTTCAATGTAATCAAAACACCAGGTGTTTAGCGCTTTTACGTCTGCCGTATTTTCAAATCCTTGTACAATATTCTCTAAACTCTCCTCATGCTCAGATAGGTAGCGAAGCATCATTCGTGCTCCCTCATCCTTATTTTGTTCAGAGCTCTGGTTTAGGCTATCTTTTAAGTTTTTGTGAAATAAAACGGTCCAATTGAGTACATCTCTAATTGTTTCAATTTGCATTTATTGCTCCTAAGTTTGATGATATCTATACAATATTTAAATATGAAGCATGCTAATTTTTAGGATTAGGCTCACTCGCCTGAGTGTGTTGTAAATACTGAAATAGCTCACTGTCGGTCGATAAAACCAATGTTGTGTTTTGGCTAAGGGCGAGTTCAAGCGCCTGCAACGAACGGGTAAATGCATAAAATGCGACTGCTTGATCATTTTTGTTATAGGCTGAGGCGTAAATTGCGGCTGCTTTAGCATCAGCTTTACCTCTAATTTCTGTTACTGCTCGGTAGGCTTCAGATTGAATTTTATCTAAGTCTCGCTCTCTGTTACCTTGTATACGGGCAGCTTCGCCTTTTCCTTCTGACAAAAAGCGTTCTGCTATTTGACGACGTTCGCTGATCATACGTTCATAGATTTTAGGACGTACACTTTCATTATAATTAATACGTTTAAAGCGAATATCCATAAGCTCAATACCAAATACTTTTACTTTTTTGGCTGCGGCATTAAATATATCTTGCTCGACAACTAAGCGTCCCATGCTTATAGGCACTAAACTACCAATATTTTGCTCTTTTTCAGCCTCGGTGAGTGACGAGTCACGCAAAGGTTGGCGATCTTTCGTTGTACGAATAATTTCGATTAATTCGTGTGTGGCTACTGCATTACGCGTTTCACTGCCAAAAATATCATCGAGCCTAGACTGTGCGCTTCGCTCATCACCTAAGCGTAAAAAATACTGCAACGGATCGGTAACCTGCCACCGCGCGTAAAGACTTACAGAAATATAAAGCTTATCTTTGGTCGGCATATCAGAAGGTGTTCCTTCCCATTCCAGCACGCGCTTATCAATAAAATTAACTTGCTGAACAAATGGCATTTTGAGTTGAATACCCGCCTCTCTAATTGGCTCACCAACCGGTTTACCAAACTGAGTAATAACAACCTGCTCTACTTCGTTAACCGTATATAAAGCGCTATATAAAGTAACCCCTACAAGTGCAGCTAAAATACTGCTGCCAAAGATTAAATAAGATTTCATGGCTGCTGTCCTTTTAGTGAAGTTAAATTGAGTAAAGGTAATACACCGCGTGCTTCGCTATCGATAATAATTTTATTTTTTATCGTTGGCATAACATCAGTCATTGTTTCTATATATATTCGTCTGCGTGTTACCTCAGGTGCCAGTTGGTACTGTGCAAACAGCGCATTAAAACGCAAAGCGTCGCCTTCAGCTTCATTAACTCGCTTAAGGCGATAACCGTCAGCCTCTCTTATTCGTTGGTCGCGCTCCCCCTCAGCAAGCGGAATAACGCGGTTATATTCGCGACGCGCTTCGTTAATCAACTTTTCTTTTTCTTGTTGAGCCTGATTAACTTCATTGAACGACCCTTGTACTGGTACGGGTGGGTTAATATTTTTTAATTGAACCTGATCAATACTAATCCCCATTACATATTTGGTTGCCAATGCCTGCATTTTTTGTAATGCCTCAATTTCAATCCCTTGCCTGCCAATGGTAATTACTTCATCTACAGTTCTATCGCCTACAACTTCACGCATAACTGATTCAGACACATATCGTAAAGTGCCTGCCGGGTCGCGCACCTCAAATAAGTACTTTTGGGGATCGGCTATCCGATATTGAATTACCCATTCAATCAGCGCAGTGTTTAAATCGCCAGTTACCATTTGGGTTTCTTCGCGTTGATTTGTTGCAGGTGAAATTTTTGGCGCAAATGAGCGAATATTATTTTCAGGATTAATATTTTGATCTGGGTCGGAGGCTCCAGGAGTAGAAAAACCAAACTCCTGCTTTAATTGCCGCTTAGTAGGCACTATTGTGACGTGATCAACACCTAATGGGATTTTTACATGTAAGCCCGCAGGCAGAATTTCTTGAAACTTACCAAACCTTAATACCAAAGCAACTGAATCACTGGGAACGGTATAGACTGCGCTATAGCCTGTAGCAATCAATCCCAAAAACAGTACTATGGTTAAACTAGTGCTAAATTTTCCACTCAGCAACTTCTTATACTTTTTAAACGCACCGCTCATCACTTTATCGATATCTGGCGGACCGCTTTTACTTTTAGAATTTGGATTATTTTCGTTTTGTGTAGAAATAATATTCTCCTTTTTAAGAAACCAAAAATATGGAGCCTTATTACTACTTTAGATTCTCATAAGCCCTAGCGTGCTTCGCAATCTAGGTGATAACTTCCTCTGTATAATTTAAGGGTAATAATTTAGGGGTAATGCTTTAAGGAATAGTTTTAAGATTTAAATTCATATATTTATAGATTAATTTAAAGCCAAAAAACCTTAGTAAGACATTAGCGTATTTATTTTAATTGGTCTGTTCGCTACAACACATAGCGTGTTTTAAACAATAGGTTTAATTGATAAATAAAGGGTTAAGTACAACTAATGAGTACACATTATTGAATACCAATTAGCCCCTTCACGCCCTATTTTGGCGTTGAATTAATTGATTTATTGCTCTTTTTTGAGGCAACCACTCGAATATATAAAACCCCAAGTATTGCAGAAAGAACCGAAGCCACTAAAACCGATGTTTTTGCGTTATGAAGGTGCTCGGCTTGCCCATCAAACCCCAACGTAGCAATAAAAGTAGACATGGTGAATCCAATCCCGGCGATAAGTGAAGCACCGATAACATGCTGAAGATTGATACCTTCTGGCAAGCAACCTATTTTGTAGCGTAAAGCAAGCCAACACGCACCCGAAATACCAATAAACTTACCAACAACAAGACCACTAATAATACCTAAGACAACGGGATCACTGAGACTCTCAACAAATGAACTAAAGTTAAAAACCACACCCGCATTAACTAAAGCAAATAGCGGTAAAATAAACAGTGCGACAGGCAGGTGCAGCACATCTTCCCACCGACGCAAAGGTGTACCTGCATTTTCGGCTAAATCACGAATTTCGAGTACCTGTTTATGATCCTGTCTGCTAGCCAGAACATCTACTTTCTCAATTTCTTTTTGCATAGAGGTAATAGTTGTTTTTGCCTTTTCAAGCGACCTTCCTGAGCCCAACATTGAGCGTGCAGGAGCCGTTAAAGCAATAGCAACACCTGCTACAGTAGGATGCACACCTGACTGTAACATCATCCACCAGGTGGCAAGACCAATGATAATGTAAAAAAGCGGCTGCCTTATTCCGGCATAATTGGCGGCTACTAAAAAAGCAAATAGAACAACGGCGCATGACAAATACATCACCGATATTTCTTGGGTATAAAACACGGCAATAACGAGTATTGCCCCCACATCGTCAACAATCGCAAGACCTACAATAAAAGCCAACAAGCTTGTTGGTATATGTTTTCTTACAATTGTAAGCACACCTAATGCAAACGCAGTGTCGGTTGCCATGGGTATACCCCAACCAATCAGTGAATCTTGCCCCCAGTTAAACAGCGAATAAATACCAGCTGGCACAACCATTCCGCCTATGGCGCAAAAAATGAGCATGTGTCTATTTTTGGGCTCAGCTAAATCTCCAGCAAGTACCTCTCGTTTTATTTCAAGCCCTAGCAATAAGAAAAATATCACCATCAAACCATCATTAATAATGTGTTTAAGCGAGGTTTGTAGCTCAAAGTTTCCTAATGAGATCCCAATAGGCGTATGCACTAAGTTCAGATAGGTAGCTGAATAAGCTGAATTTGCCCACCAAAGTGCAATGATTGTAGATACTAGAAGAAACAAACTAGAGGTGGTTTGAGCACGCATAAAATTAGAAAATGGGGTGTGCATATAGTCTAAGCCACGATTTAGTATATTTTTAGAATCGTTAGGCATATCAGGTAGCCTTATAAATTGTGGGTGTTCGTTTTATCAAAACTTTTAAGATTTAAGTTCTCCAGTTTTACTATCAGTCAACAAACACTTCGCCTTAAAATTACTAGCATTAAGACGAAGTGCACACCCCTAATGTAAAATTAGATTAGAGATAGATTTAATCATTGTGTTATTACGTTATAAGGGTAAATATTTTCTCGGTTTTGGAATGCCAAAATAGCCGTATTTTTAATTATTCCTTGCTCAATGTTTATTGCACGGCGAATGGTTTCATCTTTTTGCCACTGCAAAGCACCTTTAAGTATCGTTTGTAAATAAACTATGAGCGCCGCAGAGATTGAACGCGTCGCGCTTTCCCATAAATAACTCGGTGTATGATCAACGCCATAATAATCCGTGTTGTTATATCGAAATAAAGGGTTTTTAAACGTTGTCGGCTTTGCAAAAAAGAATCCCATCCCCTCATCACAGCTAACATCAATAATTAAGCTGTTTGGTTTTAAACACTCGGCTTCTGATTCAATGACAAAGTTAACCGGATGAGCTGTTTCTTGATAAGTCCCGTTGACGATAATATCGGCTTCGCTAATAAGATCGCCAAGTGGTCGATTAGTCCCATCATGCTCAACAACCATCATGCGCGCCTCCCCTTCAAGACCTTCTCGTACCTTAACATAATGACAATCTAATATTTCTTCACGCACTTCGTGATCAGGACGCTGAATACAAATTGTAATATCTCTAAAGCCATGCGCTTTAAGAGCGTAAATAGCGCCTCTACTCACTGCACCAAAACTAAATATAATCGTTTTACGTTGATCGCCATAATGACCATCAATACCCTTAAGTTGCAAAGCATGTATTACAGCGCAATACCCTGCCATTTCATTGTTTTTATAAAAAGTATGGCGCCCTACATTTCCTTGTGGTGACCACACATACATATCTTCAAAAGCAATTAAGGTAAGTTTACGTTCAATTGCCGCTTGTGTTATTTCATGCTGTTGAACGCAGTGGGCATAGCCCCAAATAGTGCCTCCTTCGCGCATTTCTTCTAAGTCAGCAAGTACAGGCTTTGCAATAATGGCCGTGCCAATATGGGTAAGTATTTCGCTGCGAGATGCAATGCCACCCGTTAACGTTGCAATATATTCATCGCTAACATTAAAAGCGGTGCCATAGCCTTGTTCAAACACCATTTGTTTTCTAAGATTTTCGGGAATTCGTAATAAATGCTCTGGGTGAATAGGATACCGTCTTTCATCTGTCTTGCGGGATGTTCCGATAACGCCGATAGTTAATTCACTCATGCTAAGTCCTGTTTATAAAGTAAGTACGCTTGAGTTCACCAACGAATCATCATACTTCGCCAATAAACTTAGGCGGTGTTTGTTCTGTACGTTTTGGCTCGGATGAACCAACTCTATTTTACAAAGGTGTAATTTTGACAATAAATAATGAAGAGCAGTGAGTTAACTTGCATTGAGTTGCAAGCTGAAGCCTATTACCTTTTGAGTAAAAGTGCTGACTGAGTATATCAGAAATAAGTATTACTAACTTGGGTATCTCACATTGAAATAAAGAGAGCACTACTCTGTAGAGCAGGTTTAATTCGCTTTGTATTGGGTTAGCTGAATGTTCAGCTTTTATATCAACTTCGGCTATGTCCATGAGCGGTTATTACTAATTTTTTGTATGGAATCAAGATTTTGCTGCTTTGGTTTTCTTGTAAAGGCCAACTTATATGTATTCTTTTTTAACCTTTAATGGAGTCCCGTAATGTGGGTAATGCTCGGCGAGATATTTCCAAATAGCATGAGAGGATTAGGCTTAGGGGTTGCAGGGCTTGCTCAATGGCGGCCTAATTTTTTAGTCACTATTACCTTTCCCATATTGCTAGCCGGTGGAGGGCTTGTACTCGCATATTCGCTCTATGCATTTTTCACATTTATATCGGTGCTTTTTGTTATTTACTTAGTAACAGAAACCAAAGGAACGAAACTAGAAAACGTGTAACTTTATCGTCCTAAATAGCTAAATTTAGGACGATAATTTTTTAGTGCCTACCCAACTAATCTATAACCTACCGCTGGCTCAGTTAAGATATGAATAGGGCTTGCAGGGTTTACCTCAAGCTTTTGTCTTAGTTGCGCTACATGTACACGAATATACTCAGGTCTATTAATGTATTGCTCCCCCCATACCTGACTTAAAATAGCATTATGAGTAAGCACTTTATCTTTATTTTGAAATAACATAAGCAAAATTTTATATTCTTTATTAGTGAGCTTTACATCGCTGCTGTTAAGCGTAACTGTGTGCTTATGCGGATCTATAATGATGCTACCGCATTGCAATGCCAAACTGGGCTGTGTATTTACTCTTAGTAGCACACGCATTCTTGCCAGAAGTTCGTTTGCACTAAAAGGTTTGGTTATATAATCGTTTGCCCCATTATCAAGGGCTGTAACCTTTTCTACCTCGCCATCGCGAGCCGAAAGCACTAATATTGGTATTTGGCTCCATTGTCGTACTTCAAGTAACCAAGCTTGTCCATCCATATCAAGCAATCCCAAATCAAGTAACACTAAGTCAAAGCTTTGCTCACTCATTAATGAAAAACCATCAAGCCCTTTCGCACTAATTGATACGTTATAGCCACTGGCACCTAGTAATGTTTTTAAAAAACTTTGCAATGCAGGTGAGTCTTCTAGCACCAATACATTAATCATTCTTTGCACTCCAGCTAAGTATTGCTGTGGCTACTTGGGTCAGCTCATCAATAGCTAATACAAATTCGCCTTGATGAAACTGAGCAACTACATCGCAAATTACGCTACCAAGCCCAACTCCTTCATCCGAACTGCTTGGATGAGTAACTATGAGGTTGCTTACGGCTATTTTATAGTGTGTTATATTACCAATTCGTTCAGTATTAAAGTCCACTGTCGCCACTCCATCACCGTAACGTGCCGCGTTTTCGAATATATTAGCAAGCGCGATTTCTAAAAGTGTTATATCACCTATACAACAAGTGGCTTTATCAAAGACTAACGCTAAGTTAAAACCACTTAATTGCTGCTGCCTGCGTGCTTTAGCCTCAGTAACAAGTGTATGTACGTTGATAGCTTGCCACGCTAGCTGCTCTCCTATTTTATTTACCCGGCTAAGCTCCATCACTTTATTAAAATGCTGATTTAAGATTTCACTTTGCTCATAAATATTTTTTGCTTGTTCTGTAATTGATGCCTTACTCAGCGCAATATTTTCGTCAGCTAACATGCTTGATGAACCCATAATAGTAGCTAAAGGCGTGCGTAGATCATGAGATAAACTACGCAGCAATGCGTTTTTAGCACGTTCTAACTCTGCTTGTACTTTCATCGATGCCGACTGGTTTCTAAGATTTGAGTTTTCGTGGACCTGAAACAACAAAGACAGTGCCGTATCTATAAATGCACGGTTTTCAGGACTAAGTTCGGCATCTGAAATAAAGCCGCCCCATTGTGTGTTTTGTTCGATATTGAAGTACTCTCCATTAACCATTGTATTATTGTTCCAACGGAGTGTAATACCTAGATGGTTTTTAATCGATGTTGTAAATACTTGGCGCTGAGCGTTTATATCATCAAGCCCATTAAGCGCCTTAGCTAACTCATATAAACATCGTGTATTACTGGCATGTAACTGAGTATCACGAACGTTTTTACTTAGCTCGCCCGCCAATTTGCTTATCATCAAGCCAACTATAAGCATGACAGTAAAAGTGACTAAGTATTCAATTTTTTCGATATGAAATGTAAAGTACGGCAGTACAAAAAACCAGTCGGTACATGCCACACTAACTAACGTTGTAATCCCCGCTAAGGCGGCATTTTGACGCACCGCAACCCATGCCACCCAAAGTAATTGCAACATCACAATGTCGGTGGTCGTTAGCCACTCTCGAACTGGAAAAATAGCCAGCACAATAAAAATAGGCGCAATTGTTGTTAATAAAAGCGGCTTAAGCCATTTATTAATACCCATTTGTGCACTCCCATAAAATTCTCTTTTTATAGGTTACTGCTTTTTAATACGTTGTGTATAAAGTTTTTATAAAGATTTTTGGCTGTAGTGTTAAATGTTTATAAAGCTTAATTGATATGGGGTGACTCTTTTTTAAAATTCCATAGTCTTTGCTATGTAGTATTTTTTAAATAGGAACGCACATGGCACAGTTTGCAGTAATTGGATTAGGTAGTTTTGGTGTTACCGCCTCGCTTGAGCTTGCTAATCAGGGGCATCACGTTTGCGCAGCCGATATAAGCGAAAGCACCATTAACACGTTTGCTAATCAGTTAAATTACACTGTCATTTTAGATGCTAGTGATGAAACACAGCTTGCTCGACTCGACTTAACTAGCTGCCAAGCTGTATTAGTTGCAATTGGTGAAAATATAGAAGCGAGTATTTTATGCGTGCTGCATTTAAAAAACCTTGGTGTTAAACAAATATGGGTTAAGGCGTGCTCTAAAAGTCACCATCAAATTTTAAGTAAACTTGGCGTATCTCGTATTATTCACCCCGAGGAAGAAATGGGGATCAGAGTAGCACATGCACTTAACTACCCTATGGTTAACCAGTACTTTGCACTTACACAATCTACATTTATTGTTGAGCTTGCCATAGATTTACATTTATCAGGGCGCAATATTGGCTGGCTTCTAAAAGAGCGTAACTCAGATATAAAACCGCTCACCTTACGCCGAGATGATAATTTCAATACAGACCTAACACTCGACACCGAGTTACGCCATGGTGATAGCCTTGTATTACTGGGCTCTAAACATTACCTAACAAAACTCACCAAACGGTTTAAAGCTTTATGATTAACTGGCAAGCACACGTACTTCCAAAGCAATTTAATCGCCGTTTAAAAAATTTCAAAAGGCCTGTTAACCCCCCTTTAATTTTAACTGCTGGTTTTTTTGCTCTCATTATTTTCGGCACTTGCTTATTACTATTACCTTTTGCAAGTGTTGAATCGCTTAGCTTTATTCAAGCTTTTTTTACTGCATCCTCTGCGGTTACAGTTACAGGCTTAGTTGTTATTGATACAGGTACTGCGCTAACCACATTTGGGCAATGTGTTGTTATGGTACTTATTCAAATTGGAGGAATCGGCTTTATGACCGTAGCCGTTATTTCATTTTTAAGTATTGGTAAAAACTTAGGATTAAAACAACGTTTACTTGCAAGCCAAGCATTCGATACCAGCGATTTAAATGGAGTGATCCATGTAGCTCGATGTGTAATAACTTACTCGCTAATAATTCAGACTATAGCATTTTGCTTACTTTTTATTAGCTGGGTAGATGACTATGGTATTGTGGGTAGCGCCTATCAAAGTCTATTTTATACTATTTCGGCTTTTAACAATGCCGGGTTTGCACTCGACAGTAATAGCTTAATGGCTTTTAAAAGTGATGTATCTGTTAATCTTATTATCAGTGCATTATTTATAATCGGTGGCTTAGGGTTTACCGTTTTAATAGATATATATCAACAACGTCGCTGGCATAAATTAGCAACTAATACACGTATTGTATTAATTGCAAGTGCTGTAATTAATTGCTGTGCATTTTTGCTTATTTTTTTATTTGAATATTCAAATCCAGCCACACTTGCCAACCTACCTATTAACGAGCAAGTAATTGCTGCCTGGTTTCAAGCTGTAACACCACGTACTGCAGGCTTTAATACTTTACCTATTAGCCAGCTCAGTTCCGACTCGACATTGCTTACATTGTTATTAATGGTAATAGGTGGTGGTTCGGTAAGTACAGCAAGCGGCATTAAAATAGGAACTTTTGTTATTTTACTACTTGCTATGTATAGCTATTTACGCCAAAAACCACAGGTAACCATATTTAACAGAGAGCTAAGCGACAAACTTGTGATAAAAGCATTGAGTGTTGTAATTTTATACTTATTTACGGCTTTTTTAAGCATCATGATTATGAGTAAAATCGAGAAAACGTCTCTTTTAGATATTACTTTTGAAGTAATTTCGGCATTGAGCACTGTAGGGCTATCTCGTGATTTTACTAGTAATTTAAGTATGCCAAGCCAGCTAATAATAATTTTACTTATGCTGATTGGCAGAGTAGGTCCACTGACATTTGCTTATTGTTTTGCAAGACCTAAATTACAACCTCTTAAATTTGCTAAAACAACCATACAAATAGGGTAACTATTATTAAGGCCACTTAGCCAGCATAATTTATGTAAGGTTTTTGGCAGTGTAAGCAAGGAAATTAGCGACTCCTAAATATGGCTTTATCAATTGAGAGACTTTTATAGAAAAAACAAAGGTAACTATAACCTCACTTTATTATTGCAGATATGAAAATTAATAAAATAAGCGCCAAAACCATTACAATAGTTTTGGCGCTTATTAAAGGGGTAATATTTACCCTTTCATTTGTTCAAGCTCTTTGTCTTTGGTTTCGTGTAAAAACTTAAATACAAATATAACTGAAACAAACGCGCAAAATGCGTAAAAACCATAAGCCCCAGCTAAACCAATGCCTGTGAGCATAACAGGGAACGACCAGGTAATTAAAAAGTTAGCTATCCACTGGGCAAAGCCGGTAACTGCAAGACCAGAGCCGCGAATTTGGTTAGGGAACATTTCGCCTAACATAACCCACATTACAGGGCCCCACGATAAGTTAAAAAAGAATACATACACATTAGCGGCAATTAAAGCAACTATGCCCTGCTCTCCTAATTCTAAGTTGCCTGTTGAGCCAATATCTGCGTTTAAAAAGGCATAAACAATAACCGAAAGCGTCACCGTCATACCAATTGAGCCGGTTAACAAAAAAGGTTTTCTGCCAATTTTGTCTATAAAATACATGGTAATAAACACCGCTAAAATACTTACAAAGCCGCTTATTATATTAATGAGTAACGCGTCAGACTCAGTAAAGCCTGCTGCTTGCCAAAGTACCGCGCCGTAGTAAAAAACAACGTTAATGCCGACTAATTGCTGAAATGTAGCTAAGCCAATTCCTATCCAAACAATGGGGCGTAAACGTTTTTTAGGTTTATCAATAAGATCAGATAATTTAGGTTGGTGTTTATCGCCAGCAAGAGACTCTGCTATTTCATTTAATTTAAGAGCGGCAGTTTCAGCACCATATAATGACGATAAAACACGTGCAGCAGCGTCTTTTTTACCAGCCATAATTAAGTATCGTGGGCTTTCAGGGATAAAAAATAAAGCGATTAAAAACAAGCATGCAGGTAATAACTCAACCCAAAACATCCAACGCCATGTTTCAAAGTCGAGCCAAAATATAGCCGTAGAGCCGCCAGCCGTATTTGCTAAATAATAGTTACTCACAAATGCGCTAAACAAACCAAATATAATAGCCACTTGTTGAAGTGTAGAGAGCGTGCCTCTGTATCGTGCGGGGGCAATTTCGCTAATATAAGCTGGGGTCATAACCGATGCAGCCCCTACCGCTAAGCCGCCTAAAATGCGATAAATCACAAATTCAAACGATGTGACTGACACACCCGAGCCCCAAGCACTTATAATAAATAAAGCAGCGGCAAAAAGTAAAATTGGACGCCGACCAAATTTATCAGCCAATCGACCTGCGCAAAACGCACCAATGGCACAACCAATTAGCATGCTTGATACGTTAAATCCCGTACCCGCACTACTGGAGCCAAACGCCGTTTGTAATCCATCA
Organism: Pseudoalteromonas sp. NZS100; assembly: GCF_015864815.1. Taxonomy (NCBI): domain Bacteria; kingdom Pseudomonadati; phylum Pseudomonadota; class Gammaproteobacteria; order Alteromonadales; family Pseudoalteromonadaceae; genus Pseudoalteromonas; species Pseudoalteromonas sp. NZS100. The sequence goes on along the minus strand of NZ_JADYWM010000005.1, from coordinate 87,809 downwards.
ACAGTGCCGTTAATTACGCCGCTGTCAAAACCAAATAAAAACCCGCCAATGGTCGCAACAAAGCAAACCAGTACTATTAAAAGTACATTTTCTTTCTCGTTCATAAGTATCCATATTGTGTGTTGTTGTTATTTTATATAGATTTTGAAGCTCAAAAGTGTGTGCGTTGTTTAGTTATTTTTATTGGTTGAGCTTGATTCTCTTTCTATTAATTCAAAATCTAAAATATGTCTTAAGTCTAAGCTTTTTACATTGCTTAAATCGTTATACTGACCCGATGCAAGTAAAGTAATAGCAAGCTCAGCCATTTCATTAATAGGCTGTTTTACCGTAGAAATATTTGGCCAAACTATAGTTGCAAGTTGCGTGTCATCAAAGCCCACAACCGACAGTTCGCTTGGAATATTAATACCTTGTTTTTGAGCTATTGAGATTACAGCGGCTGCCATATCATCGTTAGCTGCAAAAATAGCCGTTGGTTTATCATCAAGCGAAAGTAATTTTATCGCCGCTTTCATACCCGATTGATAGGTAAAACTGCCCTGCTCTATATACTCAGGTGGCGTTATTATTTTATTAGAGCGCAGCGCATCTAAATAACCTTGGTAACGCAAACGGCTTACACCTTGTTTAGTGTCGCCAATAATATGTGCAATTTTGCTATGCCCTTGATTTATTAAATGCTCTGTAACATCAAACGCCGCTTGGTAATCGTCCATGCATATATAAGGGGAGCGATTTAATTTTGTATCTGGCGTTATTCTTACAAATGGTACTTGTGCTTTAGTAAGCACATCTAAAACCTGTTCGTTGTCGCACATAGGGGGCAGTAAAATCATGCCATCAACCTGTGTAACATCAATAAGTTGCTTTACCGATTCAATTGTTTTGTCAATATCGGTATGCGCTTCGTCAACAACTAGGTGGTAGCCCAGTGCGCGGCATTTTTTAAGCGCTGCTAACAAAAACTGGCTTATGTAAGAGTCACTTGGGTTATCGTATAAAAGTCCTAAAAAGAATGACTTAGTACTAGCAAGGCGCCTAGCAGACACATTTGGCCTGTAATTTAATTGCTCAACAACCGCCATTACTTTTTCGCGGGTTTTGTCGCTTACTTTTTTGTCTTGATTGAGCACGCGCGAAACTGTCATCATTGATACACCAGCCTGCTCGGCTACATCTTGTATTCTTGCTCTTTTAGGATCGGCCATATTCTTATTACCTACTCACAATCATGTGATTGTTATAATTAACTTTCTTAATTTTCATTATACATAATTGTAAAGCTTGATATTGTTTACAGCGCGTTTTATATGATTACTTATTGACAAAGTCTTATACTACACTGAAAATGTTAGCGCTAACAACAAATTTGTAATATTCATACCCAATAATATAAAAAACTTAAAAAGGCCTATATTATGAGCATGCTGCAAAACCCAATTCTAAGAGGCTTTAACCCAGACCCAAACATTGTCAGAGTTAATAACGACTACTACATAGCCACTTCAACATTTGAATGGTTTGGCGGTGTGCAAATTTACCACTCTACCGATTTAGTAAGTTGGCGAGTTATAGGCCAAGCACTTAACACCGTAGAGCAACTCGATATGCGAGGAGTGCCCGACTCTTGCGGCGTATGGGCACCGCAACTTAGTTACAATAATGGCCGTTTTTATTTGGTATATACCAATGTAAAAAGCTTTGATGGCCCTTACAAAGACACGCCAAACTATTTTGTATCAACCACTGATATTACCGGTAACTGGTCACAAGCGACTTACTTAAATTCTAGCGGTTTTGATCCGTCTATTTTTCACGATGATGACGGTAAAAGTTATTTGCTAAACATGCTGGTTGATCACCGCAACAACACACTATTTGGTGGCATAGTAATGCAAGAGCTTTGCCTAAAAACCAATAAGCTAATAGGCGATGTTAAACCTATATTTTCAGGCACAGAGCTTGGTTGCACTGAAGGTCCACATATTTTAAAACGCGGTGCTTACTATTATTTAATAACCGCTGAAGGTGGCACTGGGTATGAACACTGCATTAGTGTAGCGCGTGCTAAAAACGTATTTGGCCCTTACCAAGCACACCCACACAACCCCGTAATAACAGCAGTACATGAGCCGAGTAATGCGCTGCAAAAATGTGGCCATGGAGATTTTTTTCAAACGCAAGCCGGTGATTGGTACACGGTATTTTTAACATCTAGACCACTGACTGAGCGCGGCCGCTGCATTACAGGGCGTGAAACAGGGATTGAGCAAATAATCTGGAAAGACGATGACTGGCCTTATGCCAAACACACAAATAAAGCTCCGAGAATACACGTACCCGTTGAAGGTTTAGCACTAAACCCACAGCCGCAACCCACAACACATATTGATTTTAGTAAAGATGATCTGACTGTTGATTTTCAGTCATTGCGTATACCCATGTGCAAAAGCTGGGTGTATAAAAATACTCAAAAAGCATCGCTCACCCTAGTGGGAAAAGAGTCTTTAAGCTCATTGCATCAGCAAAGTTTTATTGCCAGGCGTGTACAGGCTCATCATACTGTTAGCAGCACATGCGTTGATTTTGCACCAAGCAGTTTTCAACAAATGGCGGGGCTAGTATGTTATTACAACACCGCGCATTACTACTATTTGCATATAAGCGGCGGCGATGTAGGTGATGAAGCCACACCGCGTTATTTAAATATACTAAGCTGCGATAAATACCAAACAAGCACGCCTGTTGCACCGCTTTTGCTTAAAACAAACAAACCTGTTTACTTAAAAGCTGATTTTAATGGCGCTCAGCTGCAGTTTTACTACGCCACCGAGAAAAACTGCTGGATAAAGTTTGGTCCTGTGCTCGATGGCAGTATTTTATCTGATGATTACGTGCAGCAATCACCACAAGGGTATCGCCCGTGTTTTACCGGCGCTTTTGTTGGTATGGCTTGCCAAGACTTATCGGGGAGAAGTAAAGAAGCTCACTTTTCATTTTTTAATTATGACGAACCTAGCGGCGAATAAATCGCCGCTAGTTAAGTTTGTTAGTTGATTAAAAGCTGATATAAAACCATTTTAAAGCTCTTTTAAAGCTCTCTTAAAACAGGGCTTTAATACGTTCCATTTGTGATTGTAAAAGTAAACTTTGAGAGTGGCTCATAATGTCACTCTCTCGTTTATTTTCGCTCAGTAAGCGCCCTACTTCTTGCGCTTCAAAGCTATAACCTTGTGACTGCCTGCCATCTTCAAAATGCTCAATTAAATCATCAAGCTCATACAAAGAGCACTCATAAGCCCTAAATGCATCGGGTATTTTTATATAGCCTTTGTCGCCAATAATATACGCGCCATTCCCTAACCGGCATTGAAATGACGTTGCTAAGCTCACCATTACATCACCACAATTAGCAGTAATAAGTACATCGTCTTCCACGCCTTTGTAGCGAATATTTGCTCTTACGTATAAGTTTTCAAGGTCGTTATTTAAAAAGTAATTGGCAATGGCAAGCGGATAAATTCCCATATCAAGTAAACAACCGCCCGCTAAATCTGGGTTGTATTCACGCCCGTCGGGGTTAAAAGGCACAGGGTAGCCAAAGTCAGCTTTAACATGTTTAATAGTGCCAATTCGCCCTTGCTCTACCCATTGTTTTGCTTTTTGTATTGCAGGTAAAAAGTACGTCCACATGGCTTCCATTAAAAATACGTCGTGCTTTTTAGCCAGTAAACACAACTGCTTGCACTCTTCAGCCGAAACCGTAATGGGCTTTTCGCACAATACATGCTTACCTGATTTAATAGCATCGCTGGCATTTTTAAAGTGAAAGTTATGCGGGGTCGCAATGTAAACTACATCAACGTTTTTATCGTCAAATAATGCCTGATACCCTTCGTAGGCATTGGCCGCACCATACTTGCTCGCAAAAGCGGTTGCATCATCTCCATTTCTTGCTGCAACTGCGTACGCAACACCATTATTTGTATGTGCTAAGTCTTCACAAAATTGTGCAGCAATTCGGCCACAACCAACAATACCCCAGTTTATTTTTTTCATAGTGTTTCCTTATGATCTTAAAAAGAAATTTAAGTGAACTCCAACAACCAAGCAATAAACTTGCAAATTAATTGTTAAACATAGTTTAAAACCAGCTTGACTTAACAATATCAAATCATTAATGTTAGCGCTAACACTAAAACAACATTAAGTATCACATTTATGTTCCTTGGTATCGATTTAGGCACTTCAGGTGTAAAAGTAATTATTTTAGACGAGCAAGACCAATTACTTGCTCAAGCAAGTGGATCTTTAAGCGTTTCACGCCCAGCCCCCCTTTTTTCTGAGCAAAACCCTACAGATTGGTGGCTTGCTACCTGTAGTGCAATCGAGGAGCTTAAAAATACTCACCCTGCATTACTAAAATCGGTAAAGGCTGTGGGCCTTTCTGGGCAAATGCATGGCGCTACGCTGCTTGATAAAAACAATAACATTATTCGCCCAGCCATTTTATGGAACGACGGGCGCAGTGCAGCACAATGTGTAGAGCTTGAAAAACGCGAACCAAATTCTCGTAATATTACCGGCAACATAGCAATGCCTGGTTTTACTGCACCTAAATTGGTTTGGTTAAAAGAGTTTGAACCAGAAAACTTTGCAAAAGTAGCCAAAGTATTATTACCAAAAGACTACCTACGCTTTTTAATGACCGGTGATTTTGCATCAGACATGTCTGACTCAGCAGGCACACTGTGGCTAGACGTAGAAAAAAGAGCATGGTCGCAAAAAATGCTTAGCGCCTGCGACTTAACAGAGCAACACATGCCTACTCTTTTTGAGGGCACACAAATTACTGGCAAATTAACAGCCCAAGTTGCTGCTAAATGGGGTATGGAACAAGTGCCTGTTGTTGCAGGTGGTGGCGATAATGCCGCAGGCGCTGCCGGTGTTGGCGTAGTAAGGCCTAAACAAGCGTTTTTGTCATTAGGTACTTCGGGCGTTTACTTTGTTGCTAACGATAAATACCTGCCTAACCCAGAAGGTGCTGTACATACTTTTTGTCATTGCATTGAAAACACCTGGCACCAAATGTCAGTGGTGTTAAGCGCAGCAAGCTGCTTAACCTGGGTCACTAAATTAACCGGTTTTGAAAACGAAGGCGCACTCCTTGAACAAGTAAGTAAATGCGACTTTAGCAAACCAAGCTCAGTGATATTTTTGCCTTATTTAACTGGTGAGCGCACGCCGCACAATAACTCCAACGCAAAAGGCGTGTTTTTTGGTTTAGACAGCGACACCGATGCAGCAACCCTTGGCCGCGCAGTACTAGAGGGCGTTGCCTTTGCTTTTGCCGATGGCCAACAAGTACTGCTTGATGCTGGCGCACAAATTGACGATGTAACCGTTATTGGTGGTGGCGCTAAAAGCTCACTGTGGGGAGAAGTCCTCGCAAGTGTACTTAACCGCCCTCTAATTTACCGAGAAGGATCAGAAGTTGGCCCTGCATTTGGCGCAGCACGATTGGCCAGAGTAGCCACAGAGCAATGCCCAGCACAACAGGTATGTGTTAACGGTAAAGTTACGCAAACCATTGAACCAAATCCAGTTATGCAAGATTTTTACGCACAGCAATACACAACATACAAAGCACTTTATCAAAGTGTAAAAACATACTTTTAAAACACTATTATAAAATTAATGGAGCACAATATGAGCGAACAATTTTTTACAAACGTTGAAAAAATCAAATTTGAGGGTGAAAACTCTAAAAACCCATTTGCATTTCGTTATTACGACGAAAACCAAGTAGTGCTTGGCAAAACAATGAAAGAACATTTACGTTTTGCAGCCTGTTACTGGCATAACTTTTGTTCTACAGGGTTTGATATTTTTGGTGAAGGTACGTTTGATCGTCCTTGGATCCAACCTGTAGGCAATCAATTAGAACTTGCTGAACAAAAAGTAAAAGTAGCCTTTGAATTTTATGAAAAATTAGGCGTTCCTTACTTTTGTTTTCATGATGTTGATATTGCCCCTGAAGGCAAAACACTACAAGAAAGCCACGATAACGTAACGCACATAGCTAACATTATCGAAAAAGAAATGCAGCGCACAGGTGTAAAACTACTGTGGGGTACTGCTAACTTATTCTCAAATCAGCGTTTTTGTGCCGGTGGTGCAACAAACCCTAATCCTAATACGTATGCATATGCAGCAGCACAAGTTAAACATGCAATGGAAATTACGCATCGTTTAGGCGGCGAAAACTACGTACTTTGGGGTGGTCGTGAAGGTTACGACACGCTACTAAATACAGACCTTGCACAAGAAAGCGAACAGTACGCACGCTTTTTGAAAATGGTTGTAGAACACAAGAAAAAAATTGGTTTTAAAGGCACATTATTAATTGAGCCAAAACCACAAGAGCCAACTAAGCACCAGTACGATTACGATACAGCAACGGTTGCAGGCTTTTTATACAAGCACGGCTTACAAGACGAAATTAAAGTAAACATTGAAGCAAACCACGCAACACTTGCGGGTCATAGCTTCCACCACGAAATTGCAGTTGCTTGCGCAGAAGGCATTATGGGTAGTATTGATGCTAACCGTGGCGACGTGCAAAACGGTTGGGATACTGACCAATTTCCTAACGATGTAGCTGAGTGCACACTTGTTGTTTACGAAATTTTAAAAATGGGTGGTTTTACAACGGGCGGCTTTAACTTTGACACTAAACTTCGTCGTCAATCGTGTGAGCGTGATGACTTATTCATTGGTCACATTGGCGGTATGGATACAATGGCTAAAGCATTACTCAATGCAGCAGCAATGATTGAAGGTGGCGAGCTGACTGATTTTGTTGAAAAACGTTACGCTGGTTGGAAAGAAGACCTAGGTCAAAGCATTCTAAATGGTGAGCAATCACTTGAAAGCCTTTCAGCCTTAGTACACGAAAACAACATCGATCCTAAGCAAGTTTCTGGCCGACAAGAGCTGCTTGAGAATATTGTTAACCGCTACGTATAAGGACATCGCCTCGGTTTTAAAGCCGAGGCGTACATCATTATGAACTTGTTAGAACAACTCAAAAAAGTAACCACGGTCGTTGCCGACAGTGGCGATGTAGAGTCAATCAAAGCCCTACAACCGGTTGATGCAACAACCAATCCTTCGTTAATTTTACAAGCTGCAAAATTACCTCAATATAAACATTTAATTGAAGACGCTATAAATAAAGCTGGCAACAACGTTGACGCTATATGCGACCAACTTATTGTTAACTTTGGCTGTGAAATACTAAAAGTAATACCTGGGCGTATATCGAGCGAAGTAGATGCGCGTTTATCGTTTGATACCCAAGCAAGTATTGCCAAAGGGCGTAAGCTTATTTCACTTTACGAGCAAGCGGGTATTTCAAAAGACCGCGTACTTATTAAACTTGCTTCAACATGGGAAGGCATTAAAGCCGCCGAGCAGTTAGAAAAAGAAGGCATTAAGTGTAACTTAACGCTGCTTTTTTCGATGGCTCAAGCCATTGCGTGCGCACAAGCTAACGTAACGCTTATATCTCCGTTTGTTGGTCGTATTCTTGATTGGTACAAAGCCCGCGATAATAAAAAATACACCCCAAGCGAAGATCCTGGTGTGCAGTCGGTTACAGGTATTTATCAGTACTATAAAAAGTACGATTATAAAACCGTGGTAATGGGCGCAAGCTTTAGAAATACCCAGGAAATAATCGAGCTTGCTGGCTGCGATTTACTGACTATCTCGCCATCATTACTCAATGATTTACAAAGCCAAGAAGGTGAACTGGTTACAAAGCTTGACGCTGCAAACATTGCCAAAGCACCGCAAAGCGACATAACCCCACTCACCCATGAGCAATTTTTATGGCAGCACAACGAAGATCCAATGGCCAGCGAAAAGCTCGGTGAAGGTATTCGTAACTTTGCCAAAGATCAGCGTATTTTGGCTAAATTGGTTGAAGACTTACTAAACTAATTTCCCTCAAGCCTGCCACATTACGTGCGGGCTTTTTTAATTTTATTTGAGGTAATACATGACTCAGCTTTCTTCTCGTGCGCCTTTTGCTAATGCCATTCGCGCACTCAGTATGGATGCGGTACAGCAAGCAAATTCAGGGCATCCGGGCGCACCTATGGGTATGGCCGATATAGCCGAAGTACTGTGGAACGATTTTTTAAACCACAATCCAACCGATCCAAATTGGCCAAACCGAGACCGCTTTGTACTCAGTAACGGTCACGGATCTATGCTTATTTATTCTTTATTGCATTTAAGCGGGTACGAACTACCACTTAGCGAGCTTAAACAATTTAGACAAATGCATTCAAAAACCCCAGGTCACCCTGAATACGGTTATACCCCAGGTGTTGAAACAACCACAGGTCCGCTTGGCGCTGGTTTATCAAATGCCGTAGGTATGGCTATTGCCGAAAAAGCCCTAGCAGCACAATTTAACAAAGAGAATTTTGATATTGTTGATCATTACACTTACTGTTTTATGGGTGATGGCTGTTTAATGGAAGGCATATCGCACGAAGCATGTTCGCTTGCAGGCACATTAGGCCTGGGTAAACTTATTGCTTTTTGGGACGATAACGGCATATCTATCGACGGACACGTTGAGGACTGGTTTACCGACGACACCGCTAAACGCTTTGACGCTTACGGCTGGCATGTAATAAAAGATATAGACGGCCACGACCCAGAGCAAATTGCCAGCGCCATTGCACAAGCCAAACAAGTGAGCGATAAACCTACTCTACTTTGTTGTAAAACCGTGATTGGTTTTGGCTCGCCAAATAAATCAGGCTCGCACGACTGCCATGGCTCACCATTAGGTAATGACGAAATAACTGCGGCGCGCAAATTTTTAAACCTACCAAATGAAGCATTTAGTATCAGTGATGATATTTACGCCCATTGGGACGCTAAACAAAGCGGTGATAAAAAACAAAAACAATGGCAGCAACTGTTTAGCGACTACACCAAAAGCCACCCAGAGCTTGCTAAAGAATTTGAGCGACGCGTAATTAAACGCACCCTTCCTGACAACTTCGAAGCTATTGCAAACAACTATATTGCACAGTGCAACAATGACGCAGCTAACATTGCCAGCCGAAAAGCCTCGCAAAACACCATTGAAGCCTTTGCCCCGCATTTACCAGAGTTACTAGGTGGCTCTGCCGATTTAGCCGGTTCTAACTTAACGCTGTGGTCTGGCTCCAAAGGCATAAGCGCAGATGACGCCAGCGGTAATTACCTGTTTTATGGCGTGCGCGAGTTTGGTATGAGCGGCATTATGAATGGCATATCACTGCACAGTGGTTTTATTAATTACGGTGCTACATTTTTAATGTTTATGGAATACGCCCGTAACGCAGTAAGAATGTCGGCACTTATGGGTATTCAAAATATATTTGTGTATACCCACGACTCTATTGGTCAAGGTGAAGACGGTCCAACTCACCAACCTATTGAGCAACTAGCCAACCTACGTATGACGCCAAACCTAGTCACATGGCGCCCGTGTGATGCAGTAGAAACCGCCGTTTCGTGGAAAAACGCGATACAAAATCAGCAGCAACCTACTGCGCTTATTTTTAGTCGCCAAGGGCTCAACCACCAGCCACGCAGCGCTCAGCAAATTAGCGACATAGAAAAAGGCGGCTATATTCTTAGCGATAGCAATAAAGTGCCTGAGCTTATTTTAATTGCAACGGGTTCTGAAGTTGATTTAGCAATGCAAGCCGCAAAAGAGCTTACAGCACAAGGCGTTGCAGTGCGTGTGGTATCAATGCCAAGCACCACATTGTTTGATCTACAATCAGACGATTACAAGCAAAGTGTATTGCCAAACTCGGTAGCAAACCGTATTGCGATTGAAACATCACACCAAGATTACTGGCTTAAATATGTTGGCTTACAAGGCAAAGTAATTGGTATGAGCACTTTTGGTGAGTCGGCGCCAGGTAACGTGTTATTAGAGCATTTTGGCTTTACCACCAAAAATGTAGTGAGCACCGCGCAGGCGTTAATTAAAGCCAACGCCTAATACATTTTGTACGCGTAATGCGCGCAATAATACAATTTTATCCAATTAATGCGCTAAGCCTTTCAAAGCTCGGCGCATTTTTATAATTAACTAACAAAGGTGAACTATGAAATATTTACTATTAATTATGCTTTTTAGTGCAAGTACTAGTTTTAACGCATGGGCAAGTGACGAGCAAAATGATGAACTAATGCTAACGATTTTTTTAAAGCACGACCAATCAAAAAACCTCTCTGAAATAAAAGAAATACTAAACAACGCTAACTTTTACAAACACTTCCCACCAGAGGGCGCAACAGTAGAATCTTGGAAAGTAATGATGGGCATAGGGCAAGTTGTTACCTTGCGCTTTCCGGCAGCGTTATTACCAAAAGTAAATTTATCGATTGAACGTTATGGTTGGAAAGCCTACAGCACTGAGTTTTATCCAACATACGATTTGTACCCAATCGTAAAAGAAGAAATTAAAAAAGCAAGAACGAACAATTAAAAGAGTAACCAACATGACAACTTCAATTGTTCAATACACACTAAGTAATGAAGCAAACGACACTATTTCTATTATTAACTACGGTGCCCGGCTTACCAGCTGGGTTACCCATGTTGATAATAAAAAACGAAATATTATACTTGGCTATTCTAATATTAATGACTATTTAAACGACACGTTTTACTTAGGCGCTGTAGCCGGCCCTTATGCAAACAGGCTAAGTAACGCCCAAATAAACATTGATGATAAAGCCTATGTACTTAATAAAAACGAAGGCGTAAACCAACTTCACGGCGGCCAAAAAGCATTAAGCGACTTATTTTGGCAGCTCGATTATCATCAAAAAAATGCATTAAGTTTAAGTATTACCCTGCCTGATGGTTACAACGGCTACCCCGGTAAAACTATATTTAACGTGCTGTATACCTTTACCACTAACAGTAAAAACCAAAGTAATCTTGATATTAAATTTACGATTACCAGTAATAAAAAAACCATTGCAGGGCCAACAGCGCACCCATATTTTAATTTAAATGGCATTACTAACAGCGCACAAGGGCATACATTAAAACTGGCCGCCGCGCATTATACCCCCGTAGATACAAACTCCATTCCCACAGGTTTAATAGCCCCTGTAGCAAATACAACTTTTGACTACACAAATGCGCGGGTGCTTAATAAAACCGATAAACTCGATCATAACTTTGTAACCGAGCAAGTACTTAATCTGCAAGCCAATAAGCAACACGCGACGCTTACAAGCGCCGATGAAAAACTCATGCTGAGTGTGCTTTCTAACTACCCTGCCATTCAGGTGTATACAGGGCAGCATTTAAAAAGCCCGTTTAACCAATTTGACGGTATTTGCCTAGAGCCGCAATTTTGCCCCGACAGCCCTAATAACCCACACTTCCCATTTAGCTATTTAACACCACAAGTGCCTTTGCAAACGCATATTAGTTACTGCTTAACTAAAACCAATAAAAAATAGCTATTTTATAAACCAAAAAAGGATCGCTATTAAGCGATCCTTTACGGGAGATTAAATGTTTAGTGCGATTATAAATCGCTTACAAAGCTTTTAAGTTTTAACTCACGGTCAATTAATAATGGGTAATCGGTGCGCCCTTGCATTGGCCAATCGTTGCGCCAAGTGCGTGCATCGCTTATGCCCCAAAAAGTAACACGGCTTACTTTATCGTCATGTTTTTTAAGTATGTCAAACACGGCTTTGTAGCGCTCGCCTAACTGGGTATTTACTTCACTCGGTAAACCATCTGGGTATGGGTTAAATCGCTCTTGCAGCGCAATATCTAACGAAATATCAGCCCCTTGTTCTTCACCCTCAGGGAATGGTAATACCGAAATATCAAGCTCGGTTATCATCACATCAATACCCGTTGCAGCGTATGCCACAATAGAGTCTTCCATTAACGAAAGCTCTGGGTTATCAAGCGAATAATGCGCTTGCATACCAATACCATCTATTTCAATGCCTTTGCTTTGTAAATTTTTAATAAGCGCAATTGCACCGGCTCTTTTTTCTGGCTTATATAAGTTGTAATCGTTGTAGTATAGCTTGGCATTAGGCGCTGCCTGCTTAGCGTATTTAAACGCATATTCTATAAAGTCGTCACCAATAATGGTGCTCCATTTAGATTCACGCAGTGTGCCGTCTTCGTTAAGTGCTTCGTTTACCACGTCCCATGCAAAAATGCGGTTTTGATAACGCCCTGCAACAGCATTAATATGGTTTTGCATGCGCTTAAGTAATGCATCGCGGGTTAGCGGCTCGCCTTGTTCGTCTTCAAAAACCCAGTCAGGAGTTTGCGAATGCCACACTAATGTATGCCCAACTAATTCTTGGTTGTTCTCTTGTGCGTACTGAACTAACGCATCAGCGGCTTCAAAATCATAGGTTTCTAGCTCTGGGTGTATACGCTCCCACTTCATTGAGTTTTCTGGCGTAAAGGTATTAAATTGCGCTTTAGCTACGTTTAAATCTTCAGGCAAAGCCCCTAATATTTGGTCACGGCTAATCGCTGTACCAATTTTAAAGTGGCCTTTAAATTGCGCTTTTAGCGTTAATTGCTCCGGCGCTTTTAATGTTGGTTTACTTTGCTCTGCTGAGCCATTACAGCCAAGTGCAAGGCTCGACATTCCTAATAAAATAGTAATCGTAAATTTATTTTTATGCATGATGTACCTGTTGTGTGTTTTTTAGTGTGCAACGTAAACTTAACACCATATAGTCTTTTTGACAACAACGTTTTATTAAAATAGACTGAACAAAAATAACACTTTTAAGTAGCACGAAAATTAGCAAGGACACACATGAAAAATATAACAACCACCTTATCATTAATAGCAGTAGCCATCTTTGCATTAACTGTAAACGCAGCTGATAAACCCACTCAACTTACATCAGCTATTGTGAGTCAAAAAGACGCGCACATTACTCATTACGAAGGCGGCGATTTTCATACCTACTTTCATGGCGATACACCACTCACCAAAGGCGCTATTACGGGCGTTGCGGTTATTAAACCTAATAACGAAATACACCCCGCCCACCAGCATCCCGATGAAGAATACTTAATGATTTTAGAGGGGTCAGGTACCTGGACGCTTAATGGCAAAAGCCAGCCTGCTCATACTGGAGATATCTTATTTGCAGCCCCTAACGACGTACACGGCATTTATAATAACGGCGATGTGCCGCTTAAGTTTGTGGTAGTAAGATATCGAACTAAGTAGGTTTTAGTGGCTTTTTTAGGGAAGTAATTTAAATACGTTTTTCACATATATGTAATTGCTATATCTGATAGTTTTTAAATTGCTCCCACACGGCCTCACCTACAGGTCCCAACACTTCTCCCCTTTTCTTAATAATGTAATATTTTAGAGGCGTTATATTTTGCACATCACTAAGTGACAGCATTTTCAGAGTATTATTTGCAATACCTTCATCAGCTAAATAACCTGGTAATTTGCCCCAACCCATTGCACTTTCGATAAGCATTTTTTTAGTTGGAAAGTCATTTACATACCATCGTCGCTGACCTTGCTGTACACCCCACTCTATGTTTTTTGAACCAGTGCCTGAGTCCTGCACAATTATTTGGTATTCGTTCAACAAATCAGTGGCTTGCCTAAGGTTTGGATTTCGCTTTAACAACAAAGGGGAAGCTACATTGATTAATGAGCCGCTATTTAACAAATGCTTTTCAATTTTCTCTTCTTGTGCAGAAAATTCCATTGTTGGTGTTATACACAGTTCGGCACCGCCATCAAGTAAGGCTTCAATTGCACCTGTTATGTACTCTTGCATGATTATTATTTGAGTTTCAGGGAACTGATTTTGCATATTTTTTAGTAATGGTAAAATACCTTTTAAATTAAATGATGCTTCAATTGCAATCGTTATACTTACCTCGTTTCCCTGTGCTATGTGGTGTGCAACTTGTTTAAGTTGTGCTGCATCATCTAGCAATTTCATAGCCTTATGAAACATAGTTTTTCCTGCACTGGTAAGCTCTAACCGATAACCATTACGACTAAATAAGGCAAAGTTAAGGGTATTTTCTAGTTGCTTAATACCTTGACTTATAGCTGGTTGAGTTTTGTGTAAAAGAGCACTTGCTTCACTCAATGATCCAACCTGAGCAACAGTAACAAACATACTAAGCTGTTCTAATTTCATAATTTACGCCAAACATGTAAAGCTAAAGTTTATATCTTATAAAAAAACATTCAATATTAATTAATAAGAACTGTGATTATTCTAACGTCAAAAGCTAAGCATCTGCTTAAATCACTCTTATTAAAGCTGGGAATAACATGAGCACAAAAGTAAAAAGAATTTTTATGTATACATCACTAGGATTAACAACACTTGCCTTTATAGCTGCAGGCTCTGCAAAACTAGTAGGAGTTGAGCAAATGCACTTATCTTTTGCACTCATGGGTTTACCTGCTTGGTTTGGCTATTTTATTGGTGCAAGTGAACTTGCAGGTGCTATTGCTATTTGGATAAAAAAACTAAGCATTTTAGCTGCAAGTGGTTTGTTAGTTATTATGGCTGGTGCAACATTTTTTCATGTAGTTTACGACAGTGTTGCCAATGCAATACCTGCCGTTATTTTATGTGCTTTTTTAATTAATATCATAATTAACCGAGTCAATGATATAAACGCCTTGGATAGTAAGTAACCTAGAGCTATTTTCAATACAATGAATAACGATATATTCGCTTCTATCGTTATTCAAACCCTCATTTACAAAATGACAAATGCTTTCGCATCTCTAATTTAGGATAAAGATAACAAACTCGATCTCTAAACAAACAAAGGCTAAGGTTGTTTTATTCATTAAATTTTAATTTTGAGTTCATACCCTGTATTTAATAATTAAATAGACGACGTACTAAAGTTTATTACTTGGGCTTTTAATATGCCTAATTAACTAAGGTGTAAAATATGAAAAAAACATTTTTAGGCATTTTCTCGATTACAGTAATAACTTACTTACTGAGCGGCTGCACAACATCAAATAACGGTAATATTACAAAATTGAGTGAAGATAAAATAAGTACTAGATTAAATAAATTACCTTCCTCGCTAACCTCTAGTGATTTGTTCAATACCACTGTTGTTGAACCCACTCAGCTATTTGATAATCTTTATTTTGTAGGATATATCAGCGTAGGCACTTTTGTTATCACTACAACTGAGGGCATTATTTTAATCGATACCATGTGGACCCCGCACGATGCCAAACATGTGATTGTTCCTGGACTGAGAGAGTTAGGCTTAAATCCTGAAGATATTAAATACGTAATAGTTACTCACGGCCACAGCGACCATTATGGTGGCGCTCACTACTTTGAATCACATTATGGCGCTAAAATTTTAATGAGAAAAAATGAGTGGGACTACATCCATAATCCAAATGCACCTGTATTAACTGATCCTTTCGGTAATTTTTCTACCGAAATACCATTACCTAGCACTTACACCCAAGTTATCGATGGTGAAAAAATAAATTTAGGTAAAACTAATTTAACTGTACTTGCTACACCAGGGCATACGCCTGGTGGGTTGTCTTTGATAATACCTGTTACAGATAATGGCATACCTCATACAGTTGCACTTTGGGGAGGTACCGGTTTACCGGATACTAAAGAAGCAAATCAAACTTATTTGCACTCTTTAAATTATTTTCAAAAAATTGCAAACAAAAACGATGTTGATGGAAGTATCTCAAACCACCCGTTTTCACATGATCTAATTAATCAAATTAATACATTAAAAAATCGTAAATCTGATCAACAAAACCCCGTGGTAACCGGTAATAAGGCATTTAATGAGTACATAGACGATGTATTACGAAATAACGTTCAAAAGAAACTTTCGTCATTTGAGTCAAACTAATATAGCTTTTCACGCACCGGCGTTATCGTGCTAATTTATTTATACCGACGGTATATGTCGCTTTAAAGCGATACCCATTACTAATATAAAAGCATAGTGCACTTCTTTTTATGAAAGCCCTCAAAAAATAGTCTGTATAAAAATACAGACTATCAAATGTGGGGTTAATTACTGTTAGTTTGGTTTATTGTTCTACCAAAGTGACCGATACGTCGTCTACATAAAAATCAGCAGTCAGTTCGTTTGACTCCACATAAAGTAAAGCGGCGCTTTCCTCGGTTGTAATTGAATGGGTATAAGTGCCCGAAAGCTGTACCCAATCGCCTGCAACTACGTTTGTAACAGTGGTTAGCTCGAGGTATTCAGTGCTCGCATGCTCAATTTGCAGTGTGAGCTTAACTCCAGGCGATACCGCGGTGCTATCGTCAGATAACTTAACCCACGCAGATACATTATAGGTTTTACCTGCTGTAAATAAGCCTTTTACATCTTTTTGTAACCCATTCCACGTTTCAGTTCGCCCTTGTACTAAAGCGCTATTATTACCACTGTGAGCTTGGGTTGTTTCAAGTGAAATAGTAGCACTGCCTCGTGATTGCCATGAATCAAGCCCTGCTTCAAAGTCACCATTAGTTAGCAACTCAGCTGAAGGCTCTGGCTCTGCTACTTCAATTAGCTCTTGCAGCGCATCGGCAACACCTTGCAAAGCCGGTTTTGGTGTATAGTCATTAAAGAATAACAGTGGCCATTCAGTTGTCGGTTCTGGCCAAGTTTGTAACCAACTATCACCATCAATTACACCCCAAATAGTAATACCACCGCGCTGATCTTCAGGTACCGTTTCTAGGTAGGTTTTAACAATATCGTAATAGTACTGCTTTTGTTCATCCGCTCTTTCACTTGTTAAGTAAGTTAGAGGAATGCCGCCTTCGTTGTTCATACGAACATCTAGCTCGGTAATTTTCACTTTTATTTTAGGGCGAATATCGACCACTTTTTGAAGGTGTGCCTGAATGGTTGAAATGTCAGGGCTGTTAAGTGAAATATGAGATTGAAACCCTATGCCATCAATAGGCACGCCATTGTTGTGAAAATCGTTAACCATAGATATAACGGCATCTAATTTGTCGGCGTTCCAAATCAGGTTGTAATCGTTGTAGTATAAGTCGGCATCGGGGTCGGCTGCTCTTGCTGCTTTATAGGCTAACGGTAAAAATTCTGCACCTATGTTTTCAAACCACACAGATTCGTCGGCACTGTCACTTGTGGTTTTTTCACCACGGTATTTACCGTTTTCCATAAACGCTTCGTTAACTACATCCCAGCTAACTACGGTATCGTTATCGCCTTCTTCTTCAAAATGAGTGGCAACTTGAGTGATGTGATTTTCCATCATGGTTATCCACGCGGCTTTATCACCTTGAAAACTTTGCATCCAAGGCGCAATTTGAGAGTGCCAAACCAAAACATGACCATGTACAGTAAGTGAGTTGTCTTTGGCGTAGTTAACTAGCTCATCAGAATCATCGTAAAAGAATTCACCTTGGGTTGGTTGTAAATAGGTAGGCTTCATAATGTTTTCAGCAGAGAGTTGATTAAAATGTTTTTCAATAATCGTTTTAATCTCTGGTCTGTCTATTATGCTGTTACCAAATCCACCCGCTGGCACAGCCACGCCAATATTAAAATTAGGTGCTAATGCTTTTAAACTTTGTGCTGTCACTTCGCTGTATTGAACATCAGGTATTTCTTCTGCTGGTACATCTTCTAAAACGATGCCCGAAAACTCATCAATAAATAGTGGTTTCTCGATGTTTTCTTCTTTAGAAAAATGTATAGCTAATCTGATCAGTGAATCCGTTTCAGCGGTAGCGGCTGTTAATGTTATTTTTTGCCACTCTCCAGTGAGTGTTTCTTTTACTAAGCTTAGCTGGCCGTATTCTGGGGCTGGAGTCTGTATCCAAAAATCTGCACTGGTGCCCTCTTCACCTTTTGCCCAAACACTAAACTCATAATTTTTACCACCCGTGACAGGTATATCCTCGTAGGCTATTTCAATGCCCCATGGATTATCGCCCAGCGTATTAACAACCACTTCAACTGCTTTTGTGCCTTTGTAAGTATTCACCCCTTCTTCTGACTCAATAATGTTTATTGTGGAGGACGCAGTAGGCTCTTGATCGGGTCTAAAAACCCAGTTTCCTGTTGCTGTGGTTTCTCCCGCGGCATCATCTTCAAAACCGCCATTCGTTATTTTAGCGGCTTCTGGCGCTTCGACCTCAGGGGTATCGGGGACTACAACTTCCACAACCACAGGCACCTCGGGGTCTTTATTATTATCTCCGCATGCGACAATCAGTGACATCAAGGCCACTAATCCAGTGGTTTGAATAAAAAATTTCTTCATTTTTAATCCTTAAGTTTGAGTAATAAATGCATTTTTTAAGAATATGAACGATGGAAAAATCTCGCCTTTTATTCAATTTGACCACTAGGTAAATAAGTCAAATAATTATACATTTACTTTTATTTTTTTAATTACTATTGAATTATTTACGCTTCATTAAAGATAATACAAAGCAATAATTACAATAACTTACACTTAGATTAAAATTAAATTATTACTGCTTTATTGTGTGTGTAAATACAGTGTTATTAATTTAACTAAAAACCAACATAGTTATAGTCCAATTAACAATAACGATCAAGTGCAATATTTACTCTATTCGGTAACAAACGCTGAAATATGTTTAGGGTACCTTTTTGTTTTAATACCAATCCGCTTAATTAAGTGATCTATTTTGAGGATGGAAAAACGTGTTGATAGCTAGGCAAAAAAATTGCTATTCAATTGTTTTACATGAGAATTTTTTAACGCTGATAGCGACACTTTTAGCCCCTCAAAATGATTAAGTATTATTGCGGATTGGTATAAGCTAGAGGCGACAACAAAAAAAGCCGAGCATTTAAAAATACTCGGCTTTACACTTCACACATCGACTTGTTTACTGAGCTACGTCAGAAATTGTTTTTATAATTGGTTTAGGGGTTAAATTGCGGTTCCATAATAATGGGTAGTTTGTTCTGTTTGGGATTGGGTAATCGTTTTTCCACGACATACCATCGTGTAATCCCCAAAAGGTTACGCGGTCTATTTTATCGCGTTTTGCGTAAAACAGTTCAAACAAGGCTTTATAACGAGCGTTTAATTGCGCCTCTACGTCGCTTGGCAAGCCATTTTTGTATGGGTCGAGGTAAGTTTCAAACTCTTCTAGCTGAAACTGCGGTTTCATCATATCGGTGCCGGTAATCTGCCCTTCTTTTGTTAAAGGCAGCACGTCTATATCAAGCTCGGTGATCATCACTTTTATACCCAGCGCGGCGTAGGCGTCAATGGCTTGTTCAATATATTGCATTTTAGGAAAGTTAAGCCCCCAGTGCGCTTGTATGCCAATGCCATCGATTCGAATACCTTCTTTTTGCAGCATTTTGATCATACGTATAATGCCGTCTCTTTTTTCTGGTCGCCATGCATTAAAGTCATTGTAGTAAAGCTCGGTATTAGGTGAATACTGCTGGGCGTATTTAAATGCGGCTTTTACCATGGTATCGCCATCACCTACGCGGTTAACCCACACAGTTGGGCGATAAGAGCCGTCATCAGCAATTACTTCGTTAACTACGTCCCATGCATCTACTTTGTTTTTATAGCGTCCTGCTACCAGCTCTATGTGTTTGCGCATTTGCTCAAGCTGCTCTGCTGGGGTATTTGGCTCATTTTTACTATTTGTAAAAAACCAGTCAGGTGTTTGGTTATGCCACACTAAGGTGTGGGCTACGGTAAACATGTTATTTTGCTTGGCAAAATCTATAAACGCATCTGCACCACTAAAATCGACCTTACCTTGCTGTGGGTAAATTACTTCTGCTTTCATGGCGTTTTCTAGGGTGACTGTATTAAATTGCTTAGCAATAATTGACTGCGCGGCTGCGTTTTTGCCTGTCACTATATCTTGATTTACAGCAACCCCCATTTTAAATGAGTCTGCAAAGGTGTTTTTAAGGGCTGGGTCTTGTGCAGCGTTTACACTTAATGATCCTGCAAGTAAAAGCAGGCTGAGTGTGTGTTTTTTATGCATGTGTGTGCTCCGTTGAATCGTTATTATTTTCGATAAATATCATACAACGAAAAAAATAAATGATATAGTCGAAATGACCATTAATTATAAATTAAACAAACCTGAGTAAACGTCTATGCTAAAAACACACAAAAAAACGCTAAGCTTAGTTATATTAATGCTCTGTATAAATAAAACAGCGCTGGCACAACAACTTCAAAACCCAGCTTTGTTAAACGCTGTAAACAGCCAAAGCAATGAGCAATCACCGCTAATAAAGGGCGTAATACCCACACTTGTTAGTGACGATTTTTTGTTTTTAGAAGGCCCAACGTGGTCAAGCCAAGACAATGCGTTTTATTTTTCAGAAATGAACTTTGCAAGCCTGCAAGCACTAGGCCCCGACTCCACCATTTATAAATTGCAATTGCCTAATACCATCACCACTTATTTAAAACACAGTGGTACAAATGGCCTGTATGCAACAAGCGGCAACCTTTATAACCTTAACCACAATACGCAGTCGCTTTCTAAAATTAATATAAAAAGCAAGACCAATACCGTAATAGTCAATAAGTTTGATGGGTTAAGCTTTAGCTCGCCAAACGATATGACTATGCACAGAAATGGCGATATTTACTTTACAGATCCTAATTGGCAACTAGGCGAACGCACTCAGCAAATACCTTATACCGGTGTGTATAAGTTAAGTAATATGGGCGTACTTAGTTTAATTGACGCTACGCTTGAAAAGCCCAACGGTGTTGCACTATCCCCAGATCAGCATACCCTTTATGTTGGCGACTTTAGCAACCGCGTCAGCAAATACACTATTGATGAAAACGGTGATATTTTACCGCGCGAAGACTTTATTAAAGTAACCTCACCCGATGGTATAAAAGTAGACTCTGCTGGCAATATTTATATAAGCAGCCATAGCAAAGGCGTTATTAATATTTACACGCCACGCGGCTCACTTATCGATAAAATTGAACTTGGCCCTAATGTAACTAACCTTGCGTTTGGTGGTAAAAATCGCAAAACGTTATTAATAACCACCGCTAAGGGCTTGTTTACGCTTGATGTAAAAGTAGCGGGTTTGGCTAATTAGCTAAATTAGTTAAGCAACGTATTAAAGAGAAAGTTAAGCTCACTCGTTAAGTATAAAAACCGGTGTAACTTAGTTACACCGGTTTTTTATTATCTAAGTTTTTGCTACTTAGGTAGCGTTATTTTAATTAAACGTGTTGTTATAAAACTTAAAATTACCCGATACATGCAGCATAGCTAACATATATAACGAACCATTATAGTAACGGTAGTCACCCGTTGGTTGCGATAAAGACCAAAATTCGTTAAAAAACTCAGTTGCTTGCCCAGCGTTTGTTGAAGCAAGTAACGCTACTGCATTCGCGGCTTTTTGACCTTCGCCCGCACAGCCTCTGTTTTGCGCTCCACCGTACGAATACACTTGCTCGTAACAGTTATTGCTGTTGTTAGTTTTTGCATAACTTAAAAAGCCCAGTGCTTTATTTACTGCGCTTTTATGCCACGCTTGAGCACCCATTAAATGCGCGTCTAAACCCACATTCATAATTACGCGCCATGCATCAAATTCATACCATTGACCTGGGTTTGCTTGGCCGTTAAAAATGTAGCCAATAACAGGGCTGCCATCTAAGCGCGATAAAAATGTAGGTAAGTTCCAATGCGGGCTACCACTTACTTTTGTAAAATGGTTTTTAAGTAAGGTTCTACTTTTTGTGGCGACTTGTCGCCAGTAAGTTTTGTCTGCTTGGTTAGTTACGTTATTTGCAAAGTAGTCATAAAACGCAGGTATGTGATAAGAAGGGTCTGTTAGGTTATCAATGTAAGGTGAAAAGCGAATTATTTGGTTTTCCATCAACTTACTTTTAATCGTGTTTAACATGGTAATGGCATCGTTGTAGTAGTTAAACTCACCCGAATTGCCCCAACGAGCGGAGGCATTAAGTAGTGCAAAAGCAAAGTACTCTTCGCCATCGGGAGCGGGGCCTTCATCTACTTTATAAACAAAGCCGTTTTGATTAAGCTTTAGTTTCCACGCGTAAACGCCTTGTTTTTTAGCATCAGGGTGGTTGTCTGGATTTTTTTGATACGCTTTTGCAAAGCGCCATAGGTTATCAAACTCTTGCTGTTTGTTTAGCATGACAGCGGCGGTCATTCCCCACGACTGCCCTTCTGTTCTTATATCGTCGCCCTCGTCTGGGTTAATTGCTTTTATATAGTGTGCTTTATAAACACCGTTTTCGGTGTACGGGTAATAAAGTTGTTGAGTGTTGTTATAGCCAAACATATTGTCAAAAGTACTATTCACCTTTTGTTGTATGTTTGTTTTACCCATTTCCTGTGCAAGGTTACGGTAAGTACCCGAGCTATCAGCACCAACACTCGGGGGATTTACGTTAAAAGCTGCATAAGAGTGGCTAGATGCAAGCACTAACAACATAGCCGTAGATTTTAAAATTACGTTCATATTTATCCTCTTTTTGTGAATTATATCAGCGTGCAAAACCAATATAGTCTTTTAGACTATTTGATCAAGATATTTTCACATTTATTTTACTTTCGATAAAACTTAAATTTTTACTTAATCAATTAAAATGTCGCAATTTAATAAAATATGCACCCAGTAAATACCATATCAATGACGCATTCATTTCGTACCTAGATAATATGAACTCGAAAGAAAGGTATGTAAGATTTTGCTTAGTATTAGCAATAAAGCAGTGTAAAAACATAAAAATAAAATAAGATGTGCTGGTATACTCTTTTTATTCTTAAGAGGTATTATTTAGTATGGTTACAATCAAGCAAGTGGCTGCCCGTGCTGGCGTTTCATTTAAGACAGTCTCTCGTGTGGTTAACAACGATCCGAGTGTTAAAAGTGTAAACCGTGAAAAAGTGCTAAATGCGATAAAAGAATTAAACTATCGCCCAAATCGAGCAGCAAGCCTAACACGCCGAAAAAAAACAAATATATACGCCATTATTGCTGATGAGCTGCTTAACGTACCCTACACTTTTGATATTATTCGGGGCGCTCAAGAAGTTGCCTGGAAAAAGAACAAAGAACTGCTAATCCTCAACATCAATGAAACAAAAGCAAGCATAGATAGGGCTATAGTAAGTCTATTAGAGAATAGGGTTGAAGGTGTTATTTATTCAGCAATGTGCCACCGTGCAGTTCAATTACCCGATGAATTAAAAAAAATCCCGACTATATTGGCTAATTGCTTTCCAATAAATGGGGATTTTCCGTGTGTTGTACCTGATGAAGTACAAGCCGGGGAAGAAATTACCACAGCACTAATCAATAAAGGCTATCGCCGAATTGCATTTCTAAATTTAAATGAAGATATAATTGCTGCAAAAGGCCGAAAGCAAGGTGTTATTAATGCATTTACGCGCCACGGCTTACCTTTAAGCAATTTACTTATTGAATCGGTTATCATTAAGCAAGATGACGGAATTGAACGCTCTATATCTCGAGAGTCTGCTGCTAAAATTATCGATAGCTTTAAACCCGATGCTATTATTTGTGGGCAAGACCCAATGGCTATGGAAATTTACTTTGTGGCGCATGAAAAAAACATGGTAATAGGCGATGATATAGGTATAGCTAGCTTTGATAATTGGGGCAGTATACCTGAATTATTACAACCAAATTTAACCACTATGGCTTTACCGCACCTACAAATGGGTCGCTGGGCTATGGAATACCTTATAGACCTTAGAGTCGACTTAGTTCATCAACATTTGCCATTTAAATTAATAAAACGAGATTCCTTTTAGGGCGTGTTGATCTTTGTGGATTGCAATTTGTTCAATCTAGGGGCGATTTAATCGCGGCGCGAGGTTTGTAACCTAGTGGGCTAAGTAAAAACCGAGCAAAGCTTCCGCGTCCTGCTCACGCCCCTTACCTACATCCATGTAGGCAACAAAGAGTTAATCGTCCCTAGAAAGAACCCAACGGGCAGCGCATGTTTGGTATTTATGCTGCGTTATCGCCTATTTATGAGGAATAACCACACTACATAGGCTCGGCCTTGCCTAAAAACCAAACATACAGCTGCAAATTCACCCACGAAAGGTCAGCACGCCCTAGTATCAATTTACTTAAGTGATCTACTTTAAAGCATAAAAACGTGCTGGTAGCTAAGAAATTGCGCTATTTAGTTGTTTTAAATGTTCACTTTTAATGCTGTTAACATAAAATTCAGCCTAAAAATAATTAAGTGCTTTTTAAAATTGGTACAAGAGTATTGTCTGTGTAATCACTAGTAAATTATTTTTTGCCGATAAAACCCAAACGGCCCTAAGTGATATAGAGACGTGTTTGAATTTATTTTGTTATAGCAACATTATTAAATTGAATGTCTTTTAAGGTAAATTGCTGCAGGGCTTTTACGCTCACCTTATGGTACGGCTGAGTAGGAAAAACAATAGAGGTCATTGTACTTACTCCTTTATTTACAAACACCTCGACAGACGCTTTATCAACCCAGATATCTACATGATAATCTGTAAGGTTTTTTTGCAGTGGGCTCGTTTGAATAGATGCAAAATCAGCCTCAAAGTCAATCAGTCCAGACTTAGTCCTATCTAAAACAAGTGTTCCTTTTAGTGGGTTGAGCGAGAGTATTGTTTGCTCCCCCGAGTCGGCACTTAATATAATATCAATTGCTTGATTGGCGTTTACTAAGGTAAAACTTAGTTTAAATTGCCCAGGAGCAACATTAAATACCTGGTCAAGTTGGTAATTATTTTTACCTTCTAGCACAGCTTTGGTTTGAGTACTGGCCAAAATTTTCTGCAACTCTTTAACTGGCTGTGATGCAAAGCGTAACCCTTGAGATGTTTTTATCAACTCAAGTTCCCTTGGTAAGGTCATTGCACTACGCCAGGTTGTTGTTGGCACAAAATTAGCGTACTGCCAATTGCTCATCCAGCCCATAAATAAATGACGATTATCAGGTGCATCAGAAAAAGTCACTCCAGCATAATTGTCAGTGCCATAATCTAGCCAAATTGCAGGCTCTATTTTTGGCCTAGCTGCTTGGTCAGAAAAGGTGATATCAGCAACTTTAATGTGGCCCCAATCACCCTTTTTACTATCGATTACTTTAATTACTCCTTGCTTATTTTTAAAGCTGCGCACATCCCACGCAGTTTCTAACATAACATTTGAGTTACTACCTACTGTACTTTTAACTACTTCACCGTTAATCAATAACTCAATTGCAGTTCGATTTTTATGTTTACCACCTAATATTTTAAAATTGATATAATCGTGCTCAATATTAAAAGCCTCAGATAAAGCTGAACCAGTTGCTTCGTCAGATTGGTTAAATGAGCTCAGTATTGGCTTTCCTTGTTGATCACTTGCAATATGAAATGCATTTCCTTCTACCTGCCATTTACTTAATCCATTTTTAAAATTTGCAAACTCTACACCTTGTGGAAATACAGCCGATGTAGGCGCTAGCATTTTCTGATAGTTTTCATCTAAAGTGAATTTTGTTCCATCAAAATCACCTATAAAATATTGAGTTCCTGAGCCGCCATTAGGTGCACCTGGGTTAATGCTTACTAGTAGAACATATTTATAATTATCAGTGCCGCGTATTTTTACACGGATTAAATCAGGACATTCCCACACTCCACCATGGCTACCCCATTGGGCTCCAAAAGTACTTTTAAACTGCCAATCTTTTAGATTAGTTGAAGTATAAAAACCTATGTGGTCATCTTGGGCCAATACCATAACCCACTGCTTTGTTGCTGGATGCCATTTAACTTTTGGATCTCGAAAATCACGGATATTTGAATTTTTAAGTACAGGATTATGTTTATATTTTTGCCAAGTACGCCCTTTATCTATGCTATACGCTAATCCTTGTGTCTGAATATCGCCTAACCCTTGTTTTGCTCTTTCCTCATTATGGTATGTGTAAATAGCCACCAAAGGTGGGTTTTCTTTTGTACCAAAGCCACTGCTATTTTTCCAATCAACAACGGCACTGCCTGAGAATATCGTTCCGTGTTGATCTGGGTACAGCTTTACACCTTGATGTTGCCATTCAACCATATCAGAACTTATTGCGTGCCCCCAGTGCATAGGGCCCCACACCGAACCATAAGGGTTATATTGATAAAATAAATGGTATTCACCTTGGTAATACACCATTCCGTTAGGATCATTCATCCAATTTTTAGAAGGTGTGAAATGATAAGCAGGCCTAAACGCTTCGTTTGCCAATTGTTCTTTTACATATTGCTTGTTGTTTTGAGATTGATTTACTGCATCACATGCAGTTAAAAAAGACAAAACGAGTATTATAATTATTAGTTGCATCGAATGCCCCACACTTAGTTATTGGTATTAATAGAAATATTTTCTAAAGAACGCCCTTTTGTTTCAGGCATAAAACGAGCTACAAAAATAAGCTGCCCCACCATCATTAAAGTGAAAAAGCCAAAAATCTCTGCTGGACTAAATTTTTCTAAAAAATAAGGCATAAATAAAGTGATTGCTGCAGCAAACAACCAATGTGTACCTGAGCCTAAAGACTGACCTTTAGAGCGTATTTTATTTGGGAATATTTCGGCTATAAAAACCCAAATTACTGTGCCTTGTCCAATTGCATGTGCGGCTATAAATACAAATACAAACGCAACAACCAATACTCCTCCTGTTTGGTTGCTAAATGCCCATGCAACGACAGCCAATGAAATAATGTAACCAATAGAACCAACATACATTAATGAACGGCGGCCATATTTATCAATTAATAATAAGCCAAGCATAGTAAAACATAAGTTAACTAGGCCTATCCCTGCACCTGATAGTAGTGCCTGGTTTACATCTAATCCTGCTAGCTCAAAAAGCCGAGGAGCATAGTAAATAATGAAATTAATACCCGATAATTGATTAAATGCCGCAAACAAAAATGCGAGTAGAGCGGCTTTACTGTAAGTACCTGAAAACAGTTTAGACTCAACATTTTGTTTTTTATCTTTTTCAATTGCTAGTAAAACGGTATCTGGCTTTGACTCTCCTAGTTGGATTAATATTGACCGCGCTTTTTTTATAGCGTTTTTATTTTGTACTAACCAACGTGGACTTTCAGGCGCTCTCACAACCATAAGTAAATAGATAACGGCAGGTATTGCCTCTACGGCAAGCATTAAACGCCAATCGTTTCCAGATGTACCTGAAATTAGGAAATTTGAAATAAATGCAATTAAAATCCCAAACACAATTTGAAACTGATAAAGCGCAACTAACCGCCCGCGATATTTAGCAGGGGCTATTTCTGATATATAAGCGGGTACCACTATAGAAGAGATACCCACACCTACACCGCCAATAAACCTCAGCAAGGCAAAAGTATAAGGGTCTTGCGCAATTGCAGAACCAATAGCAGAAACTAAAAATAATACGCCAACCAACACTAATGTGGGTTTGCGGCCAAATTTATCACAAGGGTAATTACCTCCTAAGGCTCCAATTAATGTGCCCCATAAAGCTGAAGACATAATAAATAAGCCATGAAATAACGAACTCGTATCCCACATTGCTTGAATGGGCTTATCTGCCCCAGATATAACCGCCGTGTCGAAGCCAAATAAAAACCCCGCTACAGCGACTGTTATTGACCAGTAAATAATCTTATTCATATCAACTCTTATTGCTTATAGGCGCCAATTTAATCAAAGCACGACAATGGGCGCATTTATATTCTTATTAAAGCTTTAAGTTACATACTTATCTGGTAATTAGATGCGCTAAATCAGTGTATAAGAGCAATACCCAATACCTTGATAATTATGGTTTTAAAATGCTTAAATTGTGTGTTTTCTCATTGCATGTCTATTTACCCTTGCAAATAAACAACGTTGTCTTTTTTGATTTGCTCTATCTGTCTAAATTTAATTTTACGCTCAATTGCCCGTAGTACTTAAAGCATAAAGTTAAACAAACATTATGACAACGTTGTCTTTTTAACATTAAAGAAACGTAAACTCAACAAAATCATTGCATCAATGTATTACCTTTATGTGGTTCGTTATTGATGATTACCCGACATATTGCCTACAGCTCTTTTAGTCCTTTCCCTGTTGCTGCCCAATAAATTCCGCCATAGATATGCTCGGTTAAAAATTCACTTTTATACACCGCATTAGTATGCCCAAGGGCTGTATAAAACGAGCGACCACCATCGTAATTGTGATACCACGAAATAGGATGAAACGCCCCCATGCCTGAGCCTGTTTTGTTATTACCCCAATCGGCATTTGGGTTGTAAGTTTGCTCATCAACCGTGAGTAAGTAGTTTAACTTAGTTAGCTCGGGCCCAAACTCGTACCACTCGTCGGTCCAAAGTATCTCCTGCGGCATATGGTTTAAGCCAATAAAGACAGTATTCGGCACTTTACGTAGTACGCCAGTTTGAATAACAGGATGAATGTTAAAGGTGCGCCCCACCAGCTTTTGGTACCAAGGCCAGTCGTATTCGGTATCTGATGCGCTATGAATGCCAACAAAGCCTTTACCTGCTTTTATAAATCGCTCAAGCGCGGCTTGCTCTTTTAGGTTTAAAATATCGCCCGTGGTTGATAAAAATACCACTACATCAACATTTTTTAAGTAATCGTCGTTAAAGTAATGGCTCTCTTCGTGCCAAATTAAGTTAAAAAAATGCTTATCGGCTAAGACCTCTAACGCTTTAACCCCTTCGGTTTGCGACTTATGGTGCCACCCTGCGGTTTTTGTAAATAGCAGCACATTAAATTGCTTTTTAGGGAGCGTATCAAACCCTGTAGCATGACTTTTTTGCACTGTTACCATACTCAGCGTCAATACAACAAAGCATAATAGCCAACCTTTATATGCGAATCTAGATAAAGAAAAAAACATAATATTCCTATTTAAAATGAACAAACATATTAGCCGTTAGCCGCCCTGTTTGTGGACACGACGAAATATCGGTAGACGTATTAAGTAAACTGGTGTGCAGCAAATACCCAGGAAACACAATAAGCCTATTTGGCTTATATTCTATGTGCTTGTAGCACTCAAACTCACTGTGCTGTGTGGTGCAGTAACTAGGCTTTACCTTACTGCGTTCAAGGTATTGCTGAGCATGTGTTACATACGTGTTTTTGCGCTTGGTGCTGATTGTTTCAAACCCTGTTTTTTTATGCCTAAAAAATCCAGTGCCGCCGTGCTCGCCTCTGCCAAGGTAATGAATAATGGCAATTAAGTTAGGATCATTGGTATCAAAGTGTGGCAAGGTTTGTATTGGTGATAGCTGCTGCTGCGTTTTAGTAATTAACGATAAGGTATTATCTTTTGGGTATGGGGTAAGTGTTTGCTCAATATTAAATACGTTATAAAACCCCTGTATAAGCGGCTTTAAGTAATCAACCACACATTGCTTTGGCAGCGGCATGCGTAAACCAGGGTATTGAGTGAGTTCGTCAGGCTTAAACTCGCCACTGTTGTTCTCAGCACTTTTAGCTAAGTTTATAAGTTTTTGCGGCTCACTCAGGTAGTCGTCAATTATAATAATTGGCGTTTGCTCTTGCCCTATAAACTCATACTGCGGCTGTAAATTATTGCCAAGTGTTAGCATATTGCTTACTTAGCCTTGCAATAATGATTAATAAAATCAATGTGACTCGGTAAGCTATCTGCTTTTTTAGCAACATGATTTTTTATTGACTCTAAAAATCGTTTAAGCTCATCATCGCTCATGCTATCAACAATCGGGTGATAATTTTGCGGCACTAGCCCTTGCCCTAACATCACTTGTAACCACGAGGCTTCACCAAATAACTCTTGCTCTGCTTTATAAACATGCCCACTTTGCTTAAATAGCTCAATGCGTTTGGCAAGCGACTCTGGAATTGGCATGTTTTTACAGTAACGCCAAAAGTCGCTGTCGGTGCGCTGTGTTACATGGTAATGCAGCACAATAAAGTCGCGAATGTTTTCGGCCTCAAAGCGCATTTTGTTATTAAAGTCATCTTGATAGCACGACTCGATTGCTTTGGTTGGCATGTTTTGCATTAATCTTATAATGCTTTGCTGAATTAAATGAATACTGGTTGATTCAAGCGGCTCAATAAAACCACTTGCTAAGCCAATAGCAACACAGTTTTTGTTCCAATGTTTACGCCGTGTACCGGTGCGGTATTTAATAACGCGCGGCTCATTAATAGGTTTGCCTTCTACGTTATTGAGTAGCGCTGTTTTTGCCTCATCATCGCTCATGTATTTACTGCAAAACACAAAACCATTACCACGGCGGCTTTGCAGCGGTATTTGCCACTGCCAACCATATTTATGCGCCATTGCACGTGTGTATGGCACTATTGGGCTTACTAATTCGGTTTGTATTGCCACTGCGCTGTCGCACGGGAGCCAATGGCTCCAATCTTCGTATCCGGTGTGTAGCGCTTGCTCTATTAATAAACCTTTAAAGCCGGTGCAATCTATAAATAAATCACCCTCAATAATTTGCCCGTCACCTAAAGTAAGCGATTTTATAAAGCCATTAGTGGGCTCTAAATTAACTTTACTTATCATGCCTTCTATACGTTTAGCGCCGTTTTGCTGTGCAAAATTTCGTAAAAACTTAGCGTACAAACCGGCATCTAACTGATAAGCATGGTTACGGTCTTGATTCGGCACTACGGCAAATTTACCCAAGCGACTTGCTACGTGCTCTGTGCAATAATCACCAATATCGGCAGCTACACCTTGTTGCATACCTTTTAGCCAAAAGTGCTGAAAACCTGCAGCCCAACAACCTTGCCCCACATAACCAAATGAGTGAAAGTAGCTTTGCTGGTTTTGTTTCCAGCCCTCAAACGATATGCCTAATTTAAACGTGGCATTAGTGGCTGCCATAAATTCTGATTCGCTAATTTTTAGTAAATCATGAAATATATGCAGCGTAGGAATAGTAGATTCCCCGACCCCTACGGTAGGTATTAAATCGGATTCAACCAAGCATATTTCAATATTTTTACCTAGTAGCTTTGCCATTGCAGCGCTGCACATCCAACCGGCGGTACCGCCACCTGCTATTACGATTTTTTTAATTGCATTTTGATTCATAATTCAAACCTTACAAGTCGCTTAGCGTCTTAATTTATTTTGTAATTCGGCTCTTAATTTACGCGCTGTAAGCTCATCCATTGGCTTTGTTAAAATAGCCTGTGCGGGCTCTGGTATGTGGGTAAATTCGTTATCAGCAAATACATAGTAATTAAACAAACGTTGCCATGCTGCGCGCTCATGCTTTGGTAAATTACGTATGTTTAAAATAGCAAGGTGCAACGCATTAGTAGGCTGCCCATACACCGCTGGCGTATTTTTAAACCAATAATTAAACAGTATATTTAAACTGCCAAGCCCCTCTACTTGGTGCCACCACATGCTGGGTAATATAAGGGCATCGCCTGCTTCAAGATCAACGGTAATTGCCGCTTTTATAGCTTGTTTAAATTTAGGGTATTGCGTGAAGTTGGGCTCAGTTGTGGTGGTTAAGCTTATTGGCTGACCACCGGGTGCTTTATCAAGCGGGCCTATGTATAAATTATCTATTTGATCGGGGGCAAATAAAGTAAAACGCCTTTTACCTGCAACGCAACATGCTAAATTTTGCGCTACGTCGTAATGTGCTGGTACGGTAACTTTTCCGCCTGCCCATACATTAAATAAACAGCCTTCGTTTAATGCGTTAGCGTGGCAGTGTTTAACCAAACCAGGCAAGCATTGTGCAATGCTAGTAGAGCCAATGTATAAGGTGTCGGCTTGCGGGTTATTAGCAGTTTGCGCTATTTGCTCAAGCGCATTAATAAATGCCGCTTGTTGATTAGTAAAATTAAAACCGCTCAAATCGGGGTTATACCCTACAACCCCGCTTTGACTGGCGGGTATTGTGCAAGTATTAACTAAAAAACCTTCGTAAAACGGCGTTAAATAATCAATCGCTGCACTGTCTGACTTTTTAGCGGCAATAACGAGGGGCCAATCGCTCACAAACCCTTTCAGTACAATAGGCACAGGCGAGTTTAAAAGTTCCTTGGGTAACGTACTGGGAGTTAAGCCACTCAGGGTTTGAATATTATTTGCTAAATTTTCCATAGCTAATTACTTATACAGCGTGCTTTTGTAGCATAAGTTGCTCGTTTTTAAGCGCCACTAAATCACGCACATGTACTTGCGATGCAATGATCATGTATATAGACGCTAAATACCCTTGTGAATACAGCTGTGTAATTGCATCGCTACTTAGCTGGTTAAGCGAGTCTTCGTTTATGGTATAAAAACCAAGTAAGTTGTGTTTAAGCCCGTTTACTAAATCAAGCTCTAGCGATACCGATTCAAGCAAACCATGTTTAATCAAAGTTTTAATAAATGGCTGATTTTCTTGCAAACCATGATGCAGGTTATCAAGCACATTTATTATGTTTTCGAGGTAATCGCTATTCCCGCCGTGTTCTAAAAATAAGTTAATACCCTGCTTTGTTGACACTTTTGGCGAGTCTAAATCAATGCTAAGCATGCGCTCTTGCGTTGCCACACCGTTTTGCATTGTATTTTGAGTCGCTATAGCAAAAGGCAGTCGCTGCATACTTAGCGGAATGTAGTGTGCTTGCCATTGCTGGTTTACTAAAAATAAGTTTTCGTCTTTATTTATGCCGTACAAACACACCGGCGAAAATGTATTTGTTGTATCGTCTTTGGTAAAAAATATTGGGTAATGTGCTTGAGCGACTCTAAATTCGCTCACAAATGTTTCGCTATACCAAACCCCGTCACCTAAGTGTGTGCTGCGTGCGGGGTTTATTTTTAAATGCTGATGTTCAACATTATTTAATAATGCATGATTGGCCATGGATTGTGTGCTCCAATTGTTGTTGTGTGCCTTTACCTATTGCTACACACTAAATGTAACCAACAAGTTAAATTCATATTGACTATAACAGCTGGATATTATTATTACTAGGTTAATTTAGGCAAATAAAAAGCCGCAAAATGCGGCTTTTATAAGGTTACTACAAGTGTAATTTATTAAAAATTATAACGAACACCTAAACCGTAACGAGAGCCTGTTTGAGTGATGTTATAAATCAGCTCTTGCTTACGCCCGTACGATGTTACGTACTCGTCAGTAATGTTTATACCTTCAATAAATACGGTAAGTCCCTCTACTGCTGGTACTTCGTAACTTACGTTAAAGTCTATTTGGTAATACTCATCGGTGTAAATTGGTGCGGTTAAATCGCCATTTACACGACGCTCATTTAAAAACGAGTCGCGCCAGTTATACGCAATACGTGCTTGTAAGCCTTCTTTATCGTAAAAGAACACTACGTTTGCAGTATCACTTAACCCGACAAGTGCTTCTGTATCCTCAAGTGAGTCGTTGTCGTATTCAAGACCCGAGTCAACCATGGTGTAGTTAAAAATACCACCAAAGCCTGACTCACCAAATAAGTGCTGAATATTAAATTCAAAGCCATCAATGGTATATTCTTGGTCGCCATTTACAGGCACGTTTATTCTAAAGTTAATTGGATCATCTGTTTCTGGGTCACCAACAATTGTGCCGCCGTCTAATTCACCATCTTCATCAAACTTGGGTTGCACATTTGGATCATCAGCAAAGTTTTCAAATATGTAATTTCTGATGTCTTCGTTAGATGCATTACCACCTAGTGCGCTTGATGCGGCTCTAAATTTTTCACCATTTAATGGGTCATATAAGTTAAATATATTTGAGTCGATAGTGCCTGTAGTTATCCAGTTTGTTACGTCTTTTTTAAAGTAACCAAACGAAATATAGCTTCCTTCGCCGTAATACCATTCACTAGATAAGTCGTAGTTAATTGATTCAAGCGGTTTAAGTCCTGGGTTACCAGAGCCACCCGAATAACCACTTAAGCTACCACCGGTATTAATAGTTGTACCGCCTTGTAGTTGGCCGTAACCCGCTCTTGAAATAGTTTTGCTCGCTGCTGCACGAATCATTACATCTTCAACAATTTCGATATTAAAGTTAATATTTGGCAGGAACTGGCTGTAATCTGCAGATTGGCTTAGCGTTTCAATACCGGTAACACCCGTTACTGATGTGGCTGTATCTTCGTTCCATTCTACGCGGCTGTAACCGGGTGCAGTTGCTTTAGAAAATACATCTGTTTTTTCGTAGCGTAAGCCAATTTGCAGGTCGAAGAACATGCCACTCAATTCGCCTTTGTAATTTACTTGTGCAAAAGCAGACTGCGTTTTTTCTTCTGTAAAGCGGTTTGTTGCTGCATCCCAGTCGGTTGAGGCACAAAATTGTCCTTCGCCGTTTGGTCCTGCTGCTGCGCCGTCGGCTGCTTTACAATCACCGTAAAGGTTATCTACGTTAGCAATAGGATCTGCGTACTCTGCTGCATTTACAATCGCATCAAAGTCGGCAAAAAAGATTGTATTAAATAAATCGTATTCGCCTTGTGTTGCAGTGCCTTCAAAGTTGCCCGCCTTAGCTTGAAACTTATCTAAAATAGTATCTTGGCGCCAATCAATATCGGCAAAGTCACCCTCAACACCAACACCACCCCAATCTGGGCGCTGTACTTGTGTATGACGGTAATGGTTATTTACTTTATTAACCGCAACACCAAAGTCAATGCTTAGGTTGTCGTCAATGTAGTAGTCGCCCGAAATTTGCGTTTGATCAATTTCTGAATCGTATTTATCATTTGCAAACCAGCTACCCGATAAACGCATAGTACTTGGGTTAAAGTTTTCAATATTACCAATTGCAATACCTGGTAAGTCGCCTGTTAAATCAAGCCCTGAGCGCGAACGTGTGTACGACGGTAACTGAATATTGTTACGTGTACCGTGGCGTGGATCAGTTGCTTTCATTGATGCTTTTGAACTGTGGTGATCAAATTCTAGGTTAAGCTGATCAGACACTGCCCATTCTAGATTAAAGCCTAGTGAATCTGTTTTTTCTTCGCGACCCCAAGAACCTACCGTAAGCGACGTATCGCGGTAATCAGCATCACTTTGAATGTCATAAATTTCTGAGTAAATAAGTGGATACGCGTTAGGCTCGCCCGCCCAAACAGATTCACTTCTATCGCCTGCGTAGTTAAACCAAACTGACGCATCAGTGTGCTGCTCTTCAACGGTTGTTCTAAACGTAGTGTAGTCAAGGGTTGCTGTAATGTTTTCAACAGGTTGATATTGAAAAACTAGCTGGCCATTTACACGTTCACGTTGGCGTTCTTCAAACACATAACGTGGTTGTTGCGGGTTTGAATAAATACCTGATGTAGGTCTGTTTGCTCCGCCCTCTGCGCCTGCAGGTACACCGCCCCACCCTGTATTTGTGTAATCAGATGCTCTGTAGCCTTGATCTTGAATAAACTGTTGCATACCGCTTTCACGGTCTTGGTAGCTACCTGAAATAGATATACCAAATTTATCGTCACCAAATGTTTGCGAATATAAACCACTTACCTCTGGCGTAATGCTACCCTCATCGGTTGATTGATCGTCTACAGCTTTTACGCCAAACGATGCTTTTATACCTGGGCTATTTAAAGGCCTGTTTGTTGTCAAGTTTATAGTTGCGCCAATGCCACCTGAGGTAACACTTGCGTCTGATGTTTTATAAACTTGCACGCCCGATACGCTTTCAGATGCCACATTAGCAAAATCAAATGTACGGTCACCTGTTGTATTTGGAAGTTGGCGGCCATTAATAGTAATTAAGTTATTAGCAGGTCCAAATCCACGTACTGTTACGCGGCTACCTTCACCGCCCGCTCTATCAATTGATACGCCGGTAATACGTTGCAGCGATTCAGCAAGATTAGTATCAGGAAATTTCCCCATATCCTCAGCCGAAATAGCATCGACAATACCAGAAGAGTCGCGTTTAACATCCATAGAGCGCTGCAATGAACCTCTAATGCCTGTTACTTGTATTATTTCTACATCTTCGTCAACAATGGTTTCGGCAGCGTAGCTTTGGTGAGGAAGCGTAACGGTACCCATTGCAGCGAGTATGGCTGTTGAAATTATCTTTTTCTTAAACATCATGATGCCTTTTTCTTATTTAATTATTATTGACGTACTGCAAGACTTTAAGAATTACTCGAAACATAATTGTAAACTATTTGTTTCATTTTACGGTCAATAAATAATTATTGTGTGTGTATGTTTTAAACGTTTTACAAAGACCACAACCAGTTTTAAACATGTGCTACTTAACTAAAAACCATTAAATAACAGCACGTTTATGCTAATTCTTTGTGCTAATTTTTGCTTTAAAATATTTTCATTTTGTCATATGTCCTCAGCTTCCTCTTATTTAGACCATTAACAAAATAAATTAATGGTCACATTGACTATATCTTTTTTGTGCAAATAAAAGCTTAAGCTTTGCTTACGCAGATAATTTGCATTGTTTAAAACTATTATTGTTAAGCGTGTTCATATGGGCTTATTGTTTGAATTTTTCCGTTTGAGTCGTGCTCAAGCTTAGCCATTTTCATACTGCGTAAATGGGTTTGCCCGCCCGATAACGTACTGTCGTGATAAAATAAAAACCAGTCGCCATTGTGCTTAACAATTGAGTGATGCGTGGTCCAACCAAGTACAGGGTTTAAAATAACACCCTGGTAAGTAAATGGTCCGTAAGGGTTATCGCCCGTAGCGTATACAATTTTGTGTGTATCGCCCGTTGAGTACGAAAAGTAATAAACACCGTTGTGTTTGTGTACCCAAGGGCCTTCAAAAAATCGGCGGTTGTTATCGCATACTGTAATTGGCGAGCCGCTTTCATCTAGTACAACAACCTCTTTTACGTCTTCGCTTAGGCTGATCATATCTTGCGATAATTTTGCAACGCGCGCAGGAATTGCAGGTTCACCATTTTTTGGATACGTGCTTTGTTCATTAAATTCGCTGGTTTGCCAATTTTGTAATTGGCCGCCCCACAAGCCACCAAAATACAAATAATGGCTTGAGTCGTCATCTTCAAATACAGCAGGGTCAATACTAAATGTCCCTTGAATGTAATCGTCTTCGGCTTTAAATGGACCTGTTGGGCTATCACTTTTTGCAACGCCAATTCTAAAAATACCTTGCTGATCGCGCGCGGGGAAATAAAGGTAGTACTGACCAAGCTTATGCGCTGCATCGGGTGCCCACATTTGCTTGCTTGCCCATTTTACGTCGTCTACACAAAGTGCTACGCCATGGTCTATGGCTTTGCCTGAGCTTTCGTCAAGCGAAAACACATGGTAGTCGCGCATTGCAAAGTGGTCGCCGTTATCATTAATTTCATTTTTTGATTCAATGTCGTGCGAAGGATAAATATACACTTTGCCGTTAAACACATGCGCAGACGGATCGGCGGTATACATGTGATCAACTAACACATTGTGGTTTTGTATTAACGAGTTGGCTCGTTGTAGGTCTTTTAACTGTTTAAGTTCAGCGTCACTTAACCCATTAGATGGGGGTGCTGATTGCGCTGTATTTTGCATTTTTACTCCTAGTATTGCCTGCCCACTTTGCGCTTTTAAAAAGGCGCAAAGTGGGCTGCTAAATTAGTTTATGGTTTTGTTATCAGCCAGCTGCGTTTGAATGCGCTTTACTTCAGGCTCGGTAAGTTTGTAACGTGTTATAAAAATTAAACATGCCACGGTACAAATTACTGGAATGCCGGCAAAGGCGAGTAAAATGCCTGATAACGTGTGTTCTGACTGTTCTTGATTAGGCACGTATGCATAGCCAGATAATATCCAACCAGCAATCGCACCGCCGATTGCAAAGCCTAGTTTTATTGCTAATAAATGGCCCGAAAACGTAACAGCGGTTAATCTGCGACCAATTTTTAAGGCGCCGTAGTCAACCGTATCTGCCACCATTGAAAACATAATTGGGGTAATTATCATGTGGGCAAAGTTAGCAATAAAGTAGACGATAAAAATGGTAACTATGGCGTCGCTCTCAAGTACGTAGAACATGCTATGAGAAACAATCACCACCACTAACGCGGCGATAAAAAGTGTTTTCTTTTCAATAAATTTGGTTAAAAAGTTAGTAGACACAGCGCCTAGTACTGAGCCAATTGCTGATAGTGTTAAAAAGTTAGAAGTAAGTGAGGCTTCTCCTACGTAGTACTTAATATAATGCGGCGCTACAGAGGCTCTAACGCCAATTAAGATTAATGTTGCTAGGCTTATAACGGCTATTACAACCCATTGATCGTTTTTAAATAAGCTTAAAAATTCAAGGAAGGCATTCTTTTTAGTTTGCGCGGGTTTAACTTGTTTTGTTTCTTTAGTCATTTTAAAACATAGTAAAAAACAAGCCGCAGCAAGTCCGCCTAAAAACACCATTGCTAGCGGGTAACCTACTACATCGTCGCCGTCGCCAAAAAAAGCAACCAGCTTTGGCAGTGCCCATACAATTACAAGCAGAGCTGCCATTGCCATTGCAAATCGATATGACTGAAGCGATGCACGCTCTTTAGGGTCGTTTGTCATTACTGCGCCAAGTGCGCCATAAGGTATATTAATAGCGGTATAACACGTCATTAATAGCCCGTAAGTAAAGTAGGCATATATAAGCTTGCCCGTAGAATCAAAATCTGGGGTTATAAATGCTAAACAAGCAAACACACCGTAAGGCACGGCTAAAAATAATATATATGGGCGGTAAGAGCCCCAACGGCTGCGCGTTCTATCGGCAATGCTGCCCATTATAGGGTCGGTAATACCATCAAATAAACGAACCGCTAATAATAAGGTACCCGCAGCGGCTGCAGATAAACCGTAAACATCGGTATAAAATATCAACATAAAGTTAGCGACCATTTGAAATACAATATTACTGGCTGTATCACCAAGGCCGTACCCTATTTTTTCTTTAATTGTGAGTGTGTGTTTTGTGTTGTTCATGTGTGCTCAATTTTCAATGCAAATCGATATAGTCAAAAATACTATATGCATTTTTGGCGCATGTAAACATTTATGTTACATTTTTAATCAACCAGTAATTTATTTAATACATGGCGCTAATTAAGCGCTAAATTTACTAACATACAAAGGTATTATTCGTTCAATAAAAAACCAATACCAAACCAAAGCCGAATATCGGCGTTAACGCGTAAAAACAGGTACAGTGTATAAAGTGATTAATTAAATAGATGTGATTGTTTTAAATAGGAATTATAAAAGCTTTTTATTTGCGCTTTACCCACCTTTTATATACCCTTAATAGTCTTTATAACAATATCTTCGTATAGCTTTGGCTGAGTAATTTATGCACTATAAAACATCAAACATTTCTAACAACATCGACGAAGAATCGATTCCTGATGACTGCATTAGTAATCTAACCGTAGATAATATTGTATTTGCTATTCATGAAGGTAAGTTAAAGGTGTTGCTAGTTAAATATAACCGCGGCCTTGCAACAAGCCAGTGGGGTTTAATTGGTCATTGGGTTCGTAAAGATGAAAACTTAGACCTTGCAGCTTTACGTGTTGTTAAAAGTACGACCGGTGTTGAAAACCTGTACTTAGATCAGTTAGGTGCGTTTGGTAACGTTGACCGCTACCCTGCTAGACGTATTATAACCATTGTTTACTATTCGCTCGTACGCTTTGAAGAAACCAATCTTGTGAGCGGCGACAATGCTTTAGAATGTGAATGGTTTGATGTAAATAACGTCCCCCCTTTAATGTTTGACCACGCCGACATTTTAAAAAGTGGCTTAGATTACTTACGCTATAAAGTAAGGCACGAGCCGATTGGTTTTAGCCTGCTCCCTGAAAAGTTTACATTGCTTGAGCTACAAGGAATTTACGAGTCAATTTTAAATAAATCACTCGATAAACCTAACTTTAGACGTAAGTTCCAAAAAATGAACTTGCTAATAAACTGCAAAGAAAAACAAACCAACGTAGCTCACCGAGCTGCTACTTTGTACCGTTTTGATATAAACGTATATGAAAAATTAAGAGAGTTTGGTTTTACGTTTGAGTTTTAAGTATGCAAATATTGGTCAAAGCAATTAATTCAATAATCTTGATAGATTCCCTTATAGAATTGAGCTTTGAATAATGACCTAATAGCTTTGTTATTCATTGCTTTTTTCAACGGGGGTAAAGCGCCATCCTTTGAAAACTAACTTGCTTGCAGATCCATTACCACCAGATGAAGAACCACCAAAACTGGCTTCATTTAATGCCGTGTCAAAGTGAATACCACCAGCGCCGCTTACAATAACAGTATCTCCTAAAATAGACCCTTTAAAACCAACTGCTGAAGTAACTTTAACTTGTGAAAGTGGTGCGTATATAACAGCATAAAGCTCTCGTGTACCACCTGAAAACTCTATTCCAGTATCATTTCCACTGTAAGAACTATAAATACTAAAAACGGGCCTGCCTTCATTTGTAATCCCATTGTCAGGTGCGTAAACTTGTGCCCCATTTCCTATCTTAAGCTTTCCTTTAATTATGATAGTTAAGCTGCTGTTATCAGGGATTGTTAGTGAACTTGCGCCATTCATTGTAAAATCGCCATCTACAAACATAACTGCATTGTGATTACTTTTTACCTGCATTCGCCCTTTAATTGTTACATCATTAAAATAAAATATTTGAGTTGCTGAATCAAGGAAAGTTGCAGCTTTAGCAGTGATGGCACTATCTGGAGTGCTTCCAAAGTCTACTAAAAAGTTAGCCTCATTAGTTTCTAATTCGAGTAAGTCACCTGCTCTGCTATTATTGTTTATAAAAAGATCAGGGCTTGCCGTATTAACTGACACGCTATCAATTGCTGTTGCAATATCAAGTGGATCACACGCAGTTAACCCTCTATTATTTTCACTCTCTGGTGTTATTTTTTCAACTGGCTCAATAGTTGGTATTGATATGGCTGTACTTGATACTTTATAAGGTGAAAAAGCATACTCTGGTGTGTCACCCTTAAAAGAGCCATTACCTGCGTATCTAAGGTCTTTACTATCAATAGTACTGCCCCACTGTTTAAGCGTCACATTACCTTGAACACGCACTCCACCGTATACACTTCCCCCTGTTTGCTCATAATTACCGGAGGTATACACGCCGTGCCATATTGTTGTTTGATTAAGAGCGACTAAATCATATGAACGAATTGTTCCTTGGACTGCTTTACCTGTAATAGAAATTGGACCTGATGAACTAATATCACCACCAACTTGAGTTTGCTTTACTGATACAGATTGGTTTGCTGAAATACTACCTG
The DNA here is from genome assembly GCF_015864815.1 of Pseudoalteromonas sp. NZS100. Taxonomy (NCBI): domain Bacteria; kingdom Pseudomonadati; phylum Pseudomonadota; class Gammaproteobacteria; order Alteromonadales; family Pseudoalteromonadaceae; genus Pseudoalteromonas; species Pseudoalteromonas sp. NZS100. Next base: position 46,310 of record NZ_JADYWM010000005.1, on the reverse strand, counting down.
AAACAGTACCACTACTTTGTGTGAAACTTAAATATGCCGATGCATCCCCTCCAACGACCACGCCACCAGAGAGTATTAAATTTCCATTACTATGAATATTTCCTGTAATATCAGCGCCTTGAACAATTGATAAATTACTAGAAGATAAAACATTACCTTCAATTGTACCGCTACCATTGAGCGTAATATCACCAGAGTCGTTAACTGTATTAACAAAAGATTCTTCTGATGTATTTTTGTTACCATCAGCTAGTGTGTCGTTATAATCCCCTAAAGACGAATCATAGCTATCAATTAAGCCACTTCCACTAATTGCAACACCAGAACATCCTGTAATTCCATTCGAAAAAACTGAGGCACTGCTGGTCGTTCCGCCCCCACCAGCTACATATTCGAATATAGCTTGCATTTGGTTCTCACCTTCAAAGCGAGTACCTTCGCTAGAAATTAAAATATCGCCATTACTATCAATCTCAATGGTTGCATTGTATATACTAGATTCAAGCGAACTTGTACCAGAAACTTCACTATTATGGGCTATTAAATCGTTAATATTTATAGTCGGGTCTGCAAGCATTGCTGTTTCTAGTTTTTCAATACTTGAAAATACCCCTTTCTCAGACATCAGCCTTGCGTTCAACTTTTTCTGAAAATTACCACTCAAGCGCTCCTGAATCACACTATCTCTAAGAGTACTAAGTACAACAATTGAAGCCATAGATGTTAAAATAAGTACAGTAACAAGTGTAAAACCAGATGTATTTTTCATTTATTGAAATGCCTTATTCATTACCATTTGCGACAAAGATATATCAATCACTAAGCTGTTATTGAATTGGCTTGGTAAGTTTGTAGGTTCTACAAGGACACTCACTACGTTGTTATCAATTACGTAGCTAATTGCATTAACACCTTTTAATATTTTTACTTTTCCATTCCCTACATCACAAAATAATGAGTCATCTTCATGGCTATATTTTTCGATGAATTGCGTACTAATAGTTAAGCCAGTACAAGCAGCTGCCCACGCCTCTTGCTCAACACTTAGAATATTATTTGTGTAAGTAGGGACTGAGTTGGTTTGTTTTAGACTTCGTGTAAATACTTTACTGCTAAATCGGATTACATCTAATGCATTTTCTAAATCTTTAGCTGTGCTGGTACTGCTATTAATTGAAGAATAAGCCAGACTCACCCCGCCTAATAGAAACATGCCTGCAGCAAGTGCAACCATAAGCTCTATTAAAGTAAAGCCTTTATGTTTATGTATTAGATGTTTCATGGCGTGCAACCATCAGGTAGTGTTGGGAAGCTTCCTGTAATTACAACGCGATTTTCTAAGTTGTCAGTCAAACGCTTATCTTGCCAAGTTACTTCAACCGATAAATCATTTGAAAAGTTAGCAGGTAGAGTGAGTGTATATGCATCAATTTGTGGGGACAAATAATTTCTAAAGTCAGCATCGTTGTACAAACTTGGATCTGTTTGTTGTAGCTCACATAAATGAGGCCAAATACGCTCTAAAACATTATTTGCCTCAATTATTGACACCGTATAATTAAAGCTGTTTGTAATATATTGCAATGATTTTAGTTGGCCTGAAGCAAGCCCTAACAATGCAACCGTCGCGACAATTAAAGCAACCATAACTTCTAAAAGAGAAAACCCTTTGCTGTAATTTATTAGCATGTCTCTGGGGCCTCAACTAACCAACTTTGCCCACTTTGTAAAATACATAAAGTAAAGTCGACAGTTGTTCTGTCATTATCACTCACCAAGATTTGATACATTTGGCCTAATTCACCCGTACTTGAAATATTAATATTCTTTAAATCTACAGAAATGCTGCTATGTGTAGTTTCAAAAATATTTAACGTGGTTTGCGTTGAATTAATAGCAGTTTTTACTAGCCATTGTTTATTCGACGTTTTGAGAGAAACACTTTGATTTCTTTTAATGGCTTCACTACGCGCAAATTTAAAAACACTATGCAGTTGATTCGAATTTGTAACTAATCTATCCCGCTTTATAAAAGTAATAAACGAAGGAGCCGCAACAGCAGTTAAAATACCAATGATGGTCATCGTGATTAAAACTTCGAGTAAAGTAAAACCAAGGCTTTTTTTTACCAACATTGCGATTTATCTGCTGACTTAGTACCACTTTGATTTACAGACAACTTGCCACACTCATCACTTTTCTGAGCACCTTTAGGTGTAACTTGTATTGTAAATTCAGACCCATTTGAAGCGCCTGTAGTTGCATCGGTTGTATAGTTAAAGGAGTAATAATCTGAGGTAGGAAAAGTAAATGTATTTGGGTAACCACCAACGCGCGTGTATTGTCTTTCGAGAACAGCCGTTTGCTGTAGCAAAATCTGTTGAACATCAGCTCTTCGGCTCTTCTGTATGTAACTCGTATAACTTGGAAGTGCAACTGAGTATAAAATACCTATAATTGCAATTACTATCATTAATTCAACAAGGGTAAAACCGTAAGGTTTCCTTAACTGCTCCGTTTTCACTTATTTAATTCCATTATTTATATCAAACATGTTTTATTTTCACTTGAAATAAAAAGTAATTTGAATTTTTGTGGGGTGTATAATAGCGAGCGGTAACAACTTGTCAACAATATAACGTTAGAATATTTAGAAGCATTTATTTAAATAAAATAGCGCACCGAATAAAATCAAAATAATGCTACGGCGCACTAAAAAAGTGCAATAAACAAGAGTTTAAAATAATGTAGCATTATAATTACCTTAACAATTTAATGTTAAGATACCATGTTGCTTTTATATAATTAACAGGAAAACTAAAAGTTAATACTTTACTTGTTTTATATGTTTCTAAAATGTAACAAAGGTTTTACTAAGCAAATATAACCCTCTATTCTACTAGTCTCTAGAAACAAACTTCTGATTATGCTATTTTTACTTAATAAGCAAATAAACTCAAAGGAGCTTTTTTCTTGAAACTTACGCCGCCCTAGGCAACCACTCCCCTTTTTCATCAGCACGTTACGTGCAACCTTAATCGCCGCCTGCGCGAGAATCACTGTTATTTAAATAAAATATTCCCCTATACTTTGGGAAACTAACTAATTAGGTTTATTACATGTTTGATCACGTAAAAAGAGATTGGCTCTCTAATGTTCGTGGCGATGTGCTTGCTGGTATTGTTGTGGCGCTTGCCCTAATACCTGAAGCGATTGCTTTTTCTATTATTGCCGGTGTTGACCCAAAAGTAGGTTTATATGCCTCATTTTGTATTGCGGTTATTATTGCCTTTGTAGGCGGACGTCCTGGCATGATATCGGCGGCCACCGGTGCAATGGCACTGTTAATGGTAACGCTGGTTAAAGATCATGGTCTGGAGTACTTACTGGTTGCTACCTTACTTACCGGAGTACTACAAATATTTGCAGGCTTTTTAAAGCTCGGTGAATTAATGCGCTTTGTATCGCGCTCTGTTGTAACAGGGTTTGTAAACGCGCTGGCGATTTTAATATTTATGGCGCAGTTACCTGAGCTGACTAATGTTACTTGGCATGTTTATGCGATGACCGCAGCGGGCTTAGGTATTATTTACTTATTCCCATATATTCCAACTATTGGCAAAATACTTCCCTCTCCTTTAGTGTGTATTGTTGTTATTACACTGGTTTCAATATTTTTGGGTCTTGATATAAGAACCGTTGGCGACATGGGCGAACTGCCAGACACTCTACCTATATTCTTATGGCCCGATGTACCGCTAACACTCGAAACACTGCAAATTGTTTTACCGTATTCAATTGGTCTTGCTGTTGTGGGCTTACTTGAATCAATGATGACCGCCACTATTGTTGATGACTTAACCGATACAACGAGCGATCGTAATAAAGAATGTAAGGGCCAAGGTATTGCTAATATTGGCGCAGGTTTATTTGGTGGTATGGCGGGTTGCGCTATGATTGGGCAATCAATTATTAACGTTAAATCGGGTGGTCGCGGCAGGCTTTCTACCTTTATTGCAGGCACATTTTTAATCATTATGGTGGTGTTTTTAGATGAGTGGCTGCAGTTAATTCCTATGGCAGCCTTAGTTGCCGTAATGATTATGGTATCGATTGGTACGTTTTCGTGGACATCTGTTAAGGATTTAAAAAAGAACCCGCTTTCATCAAATGTAGTGATGATTTCCACCGTTATTGTGGTTGTTGCCACGCATAATCTAGCCATTGGCGTTTTAGTAGGCGTGTTGTTAGCTACGCTGTTTTTTGCTAATAAAATTGGTCGCTTCATGGTGGTTAAAGCTAACCATGATGAAAGCAACGATAAAATAACCTATGAAGTAGTTGGCCAAGTATTTTTTGCCTCAGCTGAGCAATTTATTGCATCGTTCGATTTTAAAAATGCAGTTTCTAACGTCGTAATTGATTTAACCCATGCACATTTTTGGGATATAACTGGTGTATCGTCACTCGACAAGGTGGTCATTAAATTTAGGCGTGAAGGCGCAACTGTTAATATTATTGGTATGAATAGCGCAACCGAAACTGTAATTGATAAATTTGGTGTGCATAACAACCCTGAAGAAGTCGAAAAACTACTTGGCGGACATTAAGGAGAATGCAATGACTAAAATAATTACCTATGTAGATGGCTCAGCCATTACTAAAAATGTAACCGATGCTGCTATTTGGGCTTCAAAAAAGCTAAATAAACCAATTAGCTTTGTGCATACAATTGAAAAAACGCAGCGAACAAATGTTGGTGATTACTCTGGTAGTATTGGGCTTGGTGCACAGTCAACACTTCTTGATGAAATGACTAAGCTTGACGAACAACGCTGCAAAGTAAGTTTAAAAATGGCTGACGAATTACTAAATTCAGTAAGTGAGCATGCTAAATCGGCAGGTATTACTAATTTTGAATTAATTAAGCGCCACGGTGATTTACTCGATACCGTTATAGACTTAAAAGACGACACACGCCTTATTGTTATTGGCCAAAATGGTGCGGGACATAGTAATAGCTTTGCGGTGCTGGGTTCACATATAGAAACCTTAGTGCGTAATGCAACACAACCTATTTTGCTTATTCCTGAAACATTTAAACAGCCTACCTCATTTATGATTGCGTACGACGGTCGCGAAACAGCCGACAAAGCGCTACAACAAGTGATTGATGGCGGCTTATTACATGGTTTGCATTGTCATTTAGTGAGTATTAAAAATAACGAAAAAGACCTTGAAGAAAAATTTGTTAATGCACAGCACAAGCTTATCAGTATGGACTTTGAAGTGTCGGCAAGCTTTTTAGAGGGCAATATTTTCGACTCGTTAATGCAATATAAAGAGCAAAATAATGTAGACCTAATTGTAATGGGTGCATTTGGGCACTCTAAACTAAGGCAGTTTTTTGTGGGCAGTAACACCATTAAAATGCTCGAGAACAGCGATGTGCCTGTGGTTATTTTAAAATAAATTTAATAACCTGCACCAAAAAGCCTAAAATCACTTAACTGATTTTAGGCTTTTTTGTTTTTGGCTTAGCTTCAAACTTTTCAAATAAAAACTGAATAAACGACGTAACCTTTTGAGCCACAAACTTTCTATGCGGATAAATAGCAAATAAGCCAAACTCAAAGGTTTTATAGCCTTGCATAACCTGCACAAGCTTGCCCGATGCAATATCGTCTCTCACCACTATTTCAGGGATTAAGCCAATACCACCACCCGCTACAACCACCTCTTTTACTGCTTGTGGGTTATTAACCGAAACACGCGAGTTTACGCTTGCCGTTAATGCCTCACCAGTAGGTGAAACAAGTGGCCAATGGCGACCTATTTTAAAGTTGCTATCAATCACTGTGGCGTGTTGTTCAAGCTCATCAACACTCGCTGGTGCACCAAAACGCTGAATGTATTCGGCTGACGCACATAAAATTAAAGGGTAACTGGTAATTTGCCTCGCAATTAAATTAGAATCAGACACACTGCCAATTCTTATTGCTAAATCAACCCCCTCTTCTAGCAAATCAATTGTTTTGTCTGAAAGCACTAAATCAATACTTAAATCGGGGTATCGGCTCAGTAACTCAGGCATTAATGGCGCAAGGTTTGATTCACCAAACGACACCGGCGCACTCACCCTAAGTTTACCGCTAGCAAGCGCTGTTTGACCCGATAAGTTATCGAGCATTTCACTGTAGCTTTCAATTACAGGTACTACGCTTGTGTAATAACTTTGCCCCGCTTCGGTAATCGAAATTCTGCGCGTGGAGCGGTTAAATAATCTAACCCCTAAGTCTTGCTCTACAATGCCCACGTATTTACTAACCAGCGCCTTTGAAAGCCCTAGTCTGTCGCCTGCGGCTGTAAAAGAGCCTGTTTCAACAACCGCTATGATTGTTTTAATGCCAATAATAGTATCCATGATTGTCAATATAGCATTGACATTTATTCCTTACTAGCTCGGTTTTTCAAAACTGATAATAGTGAAAGAATAGCGTTATTAAAAATCACTATTCAAAATTAAAAACAGGACAACCCATGAGCAATCTAACGCTATACCGTTTTACTTTATCTGGTCATTCACATCGTGCAGAATTATTTACATCGCTTTTAAAGCTTGATGTAAATATGGTTGATGTTGCACTGCAAAACGGCGCACAAAAGCAAGCTGACTTTCTAAAAATGAATATTTTTGGGCAAGTACCCGTACTTAAACATAACGATGACGTTATTAACGATTCAAACGCTATTTTGCTGTACTTGGCACAAAAGTTTGATGCTAACAGAACCTGGTACCCAGAAGATATTACTGTTCAAGCGCACATTCAGCGCTGGTTGAGCGTTGCTGCAGGGCTTGTGGCTTCTGGCCCGTGCTCGGCGCGTTTAGTTACGGTATTTGGCGCAGAGCTTGATCATCAAAACGCGATAAACATTGCCCACACATTATTTAAAACAATGGATGCGTACTTACAAAATCGCGAGTACTTAGTAGGCACTCAACCTACTATTGCTGACATTGCCAACTTTTCGTACATAGCGCACGCACCAGAGGGCGGTGTATCACTTGAACAATACCCAAATATTTTAAGATGGCTAAACAATGTACGTAAACTTGATGGCTTTATAGCAATGCCTGAAACAAAAGCAGGTTTGTTGGCTTAATTTTAAGCTTTATATACTGCTATATAAGAGGCTACTTAGCCTCTTTTTGTAAAAAATAATCTACTTCACGAATTAATCTAAATTTTGACAACTGCTCAAGGAGTTTGCTATCAATGGATATATATTAGTAACTTATATACTTCGATAATAGAGGCCGATAAACTAAAGCAATAGCGTAATCATAATGCGCAATACCACGGAGCGTTCAAAAATGGATCTAGATTCACATATTACTCAACTTGAAAAGCAAAATAGAAGAATGTTTAGCTCAGTTCACTTCTTACTACTATCGGTCGTATTTTCAACAATCATATTGGCTTTACTGTTTTTTACTGAGCCATTAATTGCAATCGCAGCTTCTGGATTTGTTGCTTTTTTCTTGCATTATTTTTACGCTCACTTAGCCTTTAAAAAGCTAAACTCTCGTATTACTTTATTACAAACAAAAATAAGCCAAAGTGAATCAAAAAAATCGTTAACTACTAAATAAATTAACCACCCCGCAATAAAACATAAAACGTAGATTATGAATTGCATGCTTCTAACTCGCTTAACGCTTGTAGCAAGCTTTGAACTAAGCTTGATGTAACCGATAACTAAATAGCAAAGCGATATAGTGACGACAACCTAATAGCTTCAATTTTCAAATTGTGCTTGTTCCCTCTTGCTAATGATTATTCATCTTCAAATTCTGATTTAAGAAATAGGATTGCTTCGATCAGTACCACACATGAAGAAGCCTACTCATAACCACAGATGTGATACTAATCCATCGCAGTTTAACTGCAGCAGTTTGAGGGCTACAGCTCTATATCAAGCACCTCAATACCTTTAGCAGGTAAGGCGCAGCAAATTAACGCTTGCCCTGTCTCTACTGGGTAACTTACGCTATTACGATAAACCACAGCGCCTGCGTTTATTTTTACAGCGCAACTGCCGCAGCTGCCGTTTCGGCAGCCAAATTCAGGTTCTAAACCATGGGATTCGGCTACATTAAGTATAGTGTTATCGCCTTTATTCCAGCGCTGTTCAAAGCCCGATTTGCTAAATTTAATTACGGTGTTGTCGGCTTCCTCAGTGCTAATCTCTTTGCTTTTATTAGGCGCTTCGTTTGTGTTAAGTACTTTGCGCTTAATACTGGAGGGTCCAAATGCTTCAGCAAATATATTTTTATCCTGCACACCGAGCAATAACAGTTCGTTATATACGTGCTGCATAAACGCAGCAGGTCCGCATAAAAAGAACTCGTAATCATCAAGCGGTAAATAATACCTAAACACATCCGCATTTATGCGCCCTTTTAAATTAAAGCTCTCATCTTTTACGTTAAAGCCATTGTCTTGCTTTTCATCAAGTTCAGGCTGAGATAAAAGTGAGTAGTAATCAATTGCGCCGCCACTCGTATCTGCTAACGTTTTTAGCTCGTTATAAAACGCACGCTGTTGGGTGTTTTTAGCACTGTGAAAAATATGTAAAGGGCGTGTATAGCGGGTTCTCAACCCTTCATTGGCAATATGTTTAGCCATTGAGATCATAGGTGTAATACCTATTCCGCCACCAATGAGTACCGCTGGTTTAGTATTGGTTGAGTCAATAAAAAATTGCCCTTGTGGGTATTTAGCTAAAATAACGTCACCTACTTTTACGTTATTATGAAAGTAGTTAGACACCTCACCACTGAGTTCTTTTTTAATCGATAACCGATAAAAGAGTTCATGAGGGCTTGATGAAACGGTGTAGGTTCTAATAACAGGTTTGTTATTACTGTTATTACTACTACTTGGTATTTGTACAGTTAAATGCTGCCCAGCTTTAAACGGTAACAAGGTTGTATTGTTATGCCCTTCTAAATAAAAGGAGGTAATTACATTACTTTCTTTCGTTATTTTAGTTACTTTTAAAGGCTGCCAAGTATGTTTTAGTTTTTCGGCTTGTTTGTTTTTATCAGCCTCAAGCCACGTGCCCGTCATTTTAGTGTTAGGGGAATAAGCATCAAATTTAGCACTAAACGGGAGTAAGTTTTTTAGCCACATTCCTTTAGTGAGGGTAAATTTCCAGCCTCGGTCTGCGCCAATAAAGCCCTCTAACTCTGGATGCCCGTCCCATAAGATTTCAACGCTGCCGGTAAGCATTAATACATTACCCGTGTCAAAATCAGGAAATAACAAACCTGCTTTTGGGTTTAATAAAAAGTTACCCAAGGTATTAAAAAAATTGTTACCTGCGTAATCAGGAATCGTTAATGTATTGCCTTCTCGCTTTACAAAGCCCGGCAACCCACCACGGTGAGAAACATCAACCCCTTCAATTTTTGGATTGTTTTTTGCGGTTATAAAACTCGATACAAAAAATGTATCGGTTGTGTCAATTAACACACTAGATGCGTTATCAAGTGTATTAAATTCAACTTTTTGTACTGCACTACTTTTAACTAAAGGATCTCTATTAAACGTTAAGTCGCGCGTTTGAATATACTGCGGGCAATTTCCAAAGGATTGATCAACATTAAAGCTCACCTTATTATCGTCAATTGCCTCACCTACGCGCACATTTAAACGGTTACGCCTACGCGTGCTTAGCTCAATGCCTAATAAACCAATTGGCGACCCGGCAATCTTTAATGTGTTATGTAGAGGGTCGTTTTTATCAACCGCGTGGGTCATTAATAACGACGTAGGCGTTGGGGCGCTTAAAAAGCCTGGCTGCCCTGAAACAATAGATACCCACGGATTAGCGTTTTCATCAACACTGCCTGCAACCACAAATGGTAACTGCTCAAAAAATGCTTGATGCTGCTCTGGCATAAATGAGCGCACGGCACGTTTACCAAATGCTGCCATTATTTCTCGTTTACCGAGTTTGTCTTGTATTGCCAGCTCGCCTTCATGAAAAGGTGAAGCATCTATTGAGTTTGTGTTAGTCATTTTGCTCGTAATTCGTGTGCGTATTTCATGGGGTAAATTTAACTCAATATACAATCAATGATAATGGGTGTTTTATTGACTGATAATGCACAAAACAATGACAATACTTGCACCCTCTTAGTGCCAGTCGCGCACCAGCATATAACAAAACGGGTTTTATCCTCACTCTAAAAAAACATTAAATACAATTTAAACAATAACTTAAAAAACTGGCTGTATTTTTGCAAACACTCTGTTAACAAGCCCGTTTTACTTACGGCAAAAATTTAGGTTGTGAGCACAATAGCTATTAGCAACCATAGGCAAAGAAGCCCGCACACAGTTATGCATATTGCGTATTTGTGGCGGGCTTTTTTGTTATTTGTATTTAAACCGTCACTTTAAGGAATGCCATATGCAAACCTCGCAAAAAATACTCATTATTGGTAATGGTATGGTCGGACACCACTTTGTTGAGCAAATGCGCCAAAGCGATGCCAACGCAGACATTACTGTACTTTGCGGAGAAGCAAATCTTGCATACGATCGCGTGTATTTATCAAGTGTATTTGATGGCAAAACAGCCGCCGATTTAGCACTTACCACTCACGACAACTATAAACAACTTAATATTAATGTGCATACCAGCCAGTGGGTTGAAGACATTGATAGATCAGAAAAAATAGTGACCACATTAACGGGTGAGCAATACCCGTACGACAAACTTGTACTCGCTACAGGTTCGTTCCCATTTGTGCCGCCTATAAAAGGTAACGACCAACCCCATTGTTTGGTGTATCGCACATTAGAAGATTTAGAACAAATAAAAGCCAGTGCCGCTGTAAGTAAAAGTGGTGTAGTTATTGGCGGTGGTTTGTTAGGGCTTGAAGCCGCAAATGCGATTAAGCAACTAGGACTTGATACCCACGTAGTTGAATTTGCACCACAACTTATGGCTGTTCAACTTGATGGGCAAGGCGGTACGCTTCTAAAAAATAAAATAGAAGAACTTGGCGTAACGGTACACACATCAAAGGCAACCAGTGAAATAGTAAAAGGCGAAACGAGTCGCTTTAGATTGAATTTTTCGGATGAGTCATTTTTAGAAACAGACCTAATTTTGTTTTCTGCCGGTATTCGCCCGTATGACCAACTCGGCAAAATTGCTGATTTAGAACTGGGTGAGCGCGGCGGTATTATTATTAATAACCAATGCCAAACGTCAGATCCTGATATTTTAGCCATTGGCGAATGTGCCCTGTGGGACAAAAAACTATTTGGCTTAGTAGCACCGGGTTACAACATGGCACGCGTTGCAGCGAGTCAATTAAGTGGTGGCGAGCTTGAGTTTTTAGGTGCCGATATGAGCACTAAACTTAAGTTATTAGGTGTAGAAGTAGGCTCAATTGGCGACGCTCACGCAAAAACGCCAGACTGTAAAGAACTTATATATCAAGACGCTATTCGCGGCTGTTATAAAAAAATCATACTAAGTGAAAAAGGCGATAAATTACTGGGTGCTGTACTAGTTGGCGATACCAGCGATTACGATACTTTACTGCAGTACATGCTTAACGACATGGACTTACCAGAAAACCCTGAGTGTTTAATTTTACCAGACAGCGGCGGCGCGCCGTCGTTATCGGGCAGTGCCCTACCCGACACCGCCACTATTTGTTCGTGTCACAATGTGAGTAAAGGCGACATTGTAGGCGCGATTGATGGCGGCTCATGCGATTTAGCCTCGGTAAAATCATGCACTAAAGCAGCAAGCGGCTGTGGTGGTTGTGCTGCGTTACTAAAATCAGTTGTTGATAACGAATTAGCAAGTCGCGGTGTTGAAGTTAACAACCATGTATGTGAGCACTTTGCGTATTCGCGCCAAGAACTACTGCACATGGTAAAAGTAGAAAGCATTAAAAGCTTTGATGACTTACTAACTAAACACGGTAGCGGTCATGGCTGTGAAATATGTAAACCTGCCATTGGCTCTATTTTAGCCTCAACATGGAACGACTTTATTTTAGAGCCCGCCCATGTTGGCTTACAAGACACTAACGATACGTACCTAGCAAACATGCAAAAAGATGGTTCTTACTCTGTAGTACCGCGTATTGCTGGCGGCGAAATAACGCCCGACAAACTCATTGTAATTGGACAAGTAGCAAAAGACTTTAACCTGTACTGCAAAGTCACTGGCGGTCAGCGTATTGATTTATTTGGTGCACGCTTAGAAGAGCTTCCTGTTATTTGGGAGCGACTTATAGAAGCCGGATTTGAGACAGGTCATGCTTATGGTAAGTCTCTTAGAACTGTTAAGTCGTGTGTGGGTAGTACGTGGTGTCGTTATGGTGTGCAAGACAGCGTTGGACACGCAATAGAAATAGAAAACCGCTACAAAGGGTTACGCGCACCGCATAAATTTAAAATGGCGGTATCGGGTTGTACCCGCGAATGCGCCGAAGCACAAAGTAAAGATATTGGCATTATAGCCACCGAAAACGGCTGGAACTTATACGTGTGTGGTAATGGCGGTATGCGCCCTCGCCATGCTGATTTATTTGCGACCGATTTAGACACGCCAACACTAATTAAATACATTGACCGCGTAATTATGTTTTACATTAAAACGGCTGACAAATTACAGCGTACGTCGGTATGGATGGAAAACCTTGAAGGCGGTTTAGACTACCTTAAAAGCGTAGTAATTGACGACAGCTTAGGCATTTGCGACGAGCTAGAAGCGCAAATGGAATTAATTACACAAACCTATGCGTGTGAGTGGAAAAAAGCGATTGAAAGCCCTGATGCAGCCAAACGATTCCGCCAGTTTGTTAATAGCCCCGAAACCGACGACAACATTTTATTTGTGCAAGAGCGTAACCAAATTCGCCCTGCTACAGAAGCCGAAAAGCGTGAGCAACGTAATACACAAAACCGTATTCCAGTAATGGAAGTTGAAGAGGAGCAAGCTGATGTCTTGGCATAATATTGGAACAATCGACAACCTAGTGGCTAATAGCGGCGTATGCGCATTAGTTAATAATCAGCAAGTGGCTATTTTTTACATTCCACAAAATCCAACGGCTGTGTTTGCCATTAGCAACTACGACCCGATTGGCAAAGCCAATGTATTATCGCGTGGCATTATTGGCTCAATCGACAATAAATTAGTTGTCGCATCGCCTTTATATAAGCAACACTTTTGCCTAGAAACAGGCGAATGTTTAGAAGCAGAAGCAATACACTTACCGGTTTTTAATGCAAAAATTGAAGACGGCAGTGTATTTATAAGCTCTGAACCAAAAGTTACAACAGCTGTGGCTTAGGGGAATAGTATGAGTGTACTGTCTTATTTTTCGGGTATTGAAAGCGTGTGGCTAAATAAGCTTGTTACTAAGCTAACAAGCTCAAATAGTCGCAGCGTCAAAAGCGGCAATGTTTATATAATTGGTGCGGGTCCAGGGGACGCAGAGCTAATTACAGTAAAAGCGCAGCGTTTAATTAATATCGCCGATGTTGTTTTATACGATTGGTTAGTAAGCGATGATTTATTAAAAACGCTTCCTAAAAAAGCACAGCGAGTATTTGTAGGTAAACGTGCGGGTAAACATTCGATGACCCAAGCTAACATTTGCGAACTACTGGTTAAATACGCACAACAAGGCTTAAACGTAGTGCGTTTAAAAGGCGGCGATCCGAGTATATTTGCACGTATTAACGAAGAAGCCGATGCGCTTAGTGAGCATAATATTAATTTTGCTATTGTTCCGGGTGTAACAACGGCTTGTGCTACGTCCGCTTATGCGGGTATTCCGCTCACTGCACGCGATGTAGCGCGTAGTGTTACATTTTTAACAGCGCAGTTTGCCGATCCTAACAAGCAACCTCATTGGCAAAATTACGCGTTTATGCCTGCAAACAACAACCCCACTTTAGTGGTTTATATGGGGCTTTCGCGCTTACAAACGCTAAGCTGCGGTTTGCAATCAGTGGGCTGGCCAAGTAATACACCCATCGCACTAATAGAGAATGCCACTACTACTAAGCAAAAGGTAATTACCAGTACGCTTGAACTAATAGTAAATGAGCATGCTAAACACAACCTTCAAGGCCCTACCCTAATTATGATTGGCGAAGTAATAAATCATAAAATGGCTATTAGTCCTGAGTTACTAAACAGTATAAATGTTAACGCATGACGTAAAATGAATAATGCACTTTTCGCGCTTACTACCTCCCCAGGAGTAGGCGCTTTTTTTGTTTTTAATTTGGGTTCAAGTTGTGTGCAATAACATACTTAAATGCACCAAATAAGTTAAAAGTAATGGTAAGTTAAATTATAGAAACAAAGTGAAAAACAAAAATAACACTTTAAGCAATTGTATTAGCTTGATTTTAAATTCAATGATGAAATTTATTAATGATTGGAACAGTGGTTGCACTTTAAAAACAAAAAAGTGTGGAATAATACCAATGGCGACAAGCAATCCTCTCACAAAACAGTTTTTATTAGCGGCTAAGTATCAAGAAATACACGCGCTAAAGCAATTACAAAACAGTTGTGCCTCGCTTACTAAATTAGGCGATTTTGTACATCAGTTACAAAAAGAACGTGCAATGAGTAATATATTTTTGGCCTCAAATCGCGAGCGATTTAAAACCCAATTACAAGAACAAATCCCTTTAAGCAGCAGCGCACAAACTGCATTTTATGATTCTCTTAAACAAACATTTATAAACGACAACGCCGATACTGGACATACTCGGTTATTTAATTTAATTACCTATAGCCTGCAAACACTTGACGCATTGCCCGAATTACGCAATCAAATAGCACAACAAAACATTAGTGCAGTGCATGCTACGCAGTCGTTCACGCAGTTAATTGCTAGTTTACTCAATATTATTTTAGAGGCAGCAGATGGCGCAAGCGATCCTAAAATAACGCGTTTATTAGTTGCATTTTTCAATTTTATGCAAGGTAAAGAGTATGCAGGACAAGAGCGCGCCTGTGGTGCACAAGCATTTGCCGCGAGTAAATTTACCACTGAGCAAAAACAACAACTCGCGCATTTTGTACAAGAGCAAAACCACAGTTTTGACTTTTTTAATGAGTACGCCGATGCGCACCTTTTAAAATGCTTTGCCTCGTTAACAACACATCAGGTTAATAATCAGGTAGAGCAACTTAGAAGTTTACTGCAAAAACTCGATGACGAGAATGCTCAACCGCTCTCGCAACTAAGCGAAGTATGGTATGAAGTAACCACTACGCGCATAGATATAATGCACAAAATTGAACAAAACATAGCAGATCAATTAATTGATACCGCAGCAATGCAAATAGCCTGTGCTCAACGTAGTTTAAATACAAATAAGCAAGTACTTAACAATATGGCAGAGCAGCACATAGCCCCGACTTTTGGGCAATTAGCCATTAAGCAACCAGAGCCAGAAGTAAGCCAAAATATAGCGGCCGATAAGCTCAATAGTAATAAAAGTATGTACGATTTAATTATCGAGCAAAGCCAGCATATTAAACAAATAAACCAAGCCTTACTTGACGCTAAAAAAGTTATTAGTGAGCAAAAGGTTATTCACCAAGCCAAGTACATACTTATTGAGCAGTTAAAGCTCACCGAAGAGCAAGCCCATAAACAGCTACAAAAACAAGCAATGGATACGCATAAAACCTTATTTAGCGTAGCGCAAAAAATTGTACAACTGAGCGATTAAATATGCTGTTTTTACTTGGGCATGTTGCTCTTTAGTAAGAACACTACCCTAAATAATAGTTATTTATTAAGTTACAAATTTCACACCCAGATTGAGTTTTGCCTTATTTTAAAATTGATTCATAACCTGCTGACTACAATAAGGTAAAACTCTAATTTGACGTCTATTAATAATGCAAATTATTCAACGCATTCAAAATAATCAACTACAATAAGTTAATCATTTGTTGCATCTCATTTTAATGAGGCATATTTAATACTGTTGTAGGAGTTTGAATGCCCAATGTAGAGAGTTATATAGAAGGTGTATCATTAATAGATGAGCAGCAATTAACAACTTCTCTTGATAATGACATTCAAACAAACATAGAAAACATTGCTGAGCTAATTTTAAACATTTTTGATGCGAGCTCACTTTCTATTGTTGCTAATCTGCCTTCAGGTGTCGTTGATCTATATAAATCAGGTTCAGAAATAGCAGTAGCTAAAGAGCAACTATCTGATGATATTTTTAATGAATCGATTATTGAGCATGACCTTAAAATATTTAGAGTTATATCGGCTATTATTTTGCCCTCAGGTCTTAAGTTTGGATGGTTGATATTCGAGCGAGCAAGTGATTCACAACTTACAGAAAAAGAAAAATCAATTTTAAATAGTTTACAAAAAAACTTTGTACATCAGTTGGTCCAACGTAAAAACTTATTAGATAAAATAAACAGTGCTAAGGTTAATTCAACAATTTGCGAGCAAAACAAAGAAGACGAAACTGAAAAAGATCGCTTAATCAAAAAATTACAAAAAATGAGCGATGAACTTGATGAATTTACCAGCATTGCTTCACACGATCTCAAGTCACCAATAAATGCTATAAAACGTTTATTAGAATGGGTTTATGATGATTGCAAAGATTTACTCCCTCAAGAGCACCTAGAAAATTTTCAGCTTGTGCTCAGCCGGGCTAATAGAATGCAAGTACTGCTAGAAGATTTACTAAGCTACTCGAGAATAAATAGCTGTGATTCAACTCGTGCAAACATATCTTTAGAAAGTATTTACCAAGATATAGAACAAATTTTAGAAGTTCCACAAGCTGTCACTGTTGATATACACGCCAATCACGAAGTACTCGATATACCACTGATCCCTTTTAAAACTGTTTTTCAAAACCTTATTAGTAATGCAATAAAACATAACAATAAAGAGCACTCGGTTATCGATATTTCACTTATCCCCTCTAATCAATATTACATTATTGAAATAAAAGATAATGGTCCAGGAATTGACCCTAAGTATTTTTCACTCATATTTAAGTTATTTCAGACATTGCAATCTCGAGATGATGTTGAAGGGAGCGGCATCGGACTCTGTATTGCCAATAAGCTCATTATTAATTATGGGGGCAAAATTGAAGTAGCCTCCGATGGAAAGCTTGGCAGTACATTTACTATTTTTTGGCCCAAAGTTTAACTATGAAATTATCAATTATAAACGAGCATAATTTAGCTGCTCTTAGAAGGAACGTATGAATATATTAATTGTTGATGATGACTTAGTTGATCGCAAATTAATTAAAAAGATGCTTATTTCTGATGGCTCTCACCATCATGATATAACCGAGGTAACGTGTGTTTCAGAAGGCTTGGACGCCATTGAAAAAACGCACTTTGATATAATACTACTCGATTATAATATGCCGAAAGAAGATGGCATTGAAATGCTAATTGAAATGCGTGCAAAGCCTAAACTCGGTAACACCGCAATTATCATGATTAGTTCCTCAGAGAACTCAGCTTTAGCTATTGAGTGTATAGAAGCCGGTGCTCAAGACTTTTTACCAAAAGGTGATATAACGAGGGATAGCTTAAATAAAGCGCTTATATATGCAAAAAAACGCTTCGAGGCAGAACAACGTATGCACAACAGTTATCTTGCTGTAAAGCATATGGCAGAACGGGATCAGCTTACTGGTTTGTCTAATCGATATCATTTTGAAGAAATACTAAAAGTAATGATAGCTAACAATAAACGTGCAAAAAACTGCGTGGCGTTACTTGCTTTAGATTTAGATAACTTTAAAAATATTAATGATACGCTTGGCCATAGTGTCGGCGACGAAATTTTAATACAAACAGTAGAAAGAATTCATAGTTGCCTGAGACAAAATGAAGGATTTGCACGCTTAGGAGGCGATGAATTTGCAGTTATAATAGGTGGAATTTGCAATATTAATCAAATAGGTATGATAGCAAATAGAATACTAGCTGAAGTGTCTAAACCCTTTTTGCATGAAGGTAGAACTTTAAATTGCAGTGTTAGTATAGGAAGTGCTTTATACCCAAACGATGCGACTGAATCCAATGAACTGCTAAAATGTGCTGACATTGCAATGTATCGCTCAAAGCAAAGTGGTAAAAGTAGAATTAGCTTTTACAAAGAGCAATATCAGTACGAATTTAGTCGCCGGGTAGATATTCAAAATAGTATAAAAGAGCACATAGAGGAAAAAAACTTTAGGTTATTTTATCAACCTGTTTACTGTTCTAAAACACAAATGATGACAGGTGTTGAAGCACTGGTCCGTTGGCCAGATACAACCATTCATTATACCCCTGATGAGTTTATTCCTATTGCTGAAGAGTGTCGTTTAATTGATCCACTTGGAAAATGGATAATTGCGAGCGCTTTAGAGCAGTTATCTTTATGGCAGCAAAGCTATGAAACGCCGTTAACACTATCTATTAATATTTCACCTATTCAGCTACAAAAAAAGATTTTAGAGACCTATTTATTAGAG
Source organism: Pseudoalteromonas sp. NZS100 (assembly GCF_015864815.1). NCBI lineage: Bacteria > Pseudomonadati > Pseudomonadota > Gammaproteobacteria > Alteromonadales > Pseudoalteromonadaceae > Pseudoalteromonas > Pseudoalteromonas sp. NZS100. Next base: position 27,708 of record NZ_JADYWM010000005.1, on the reverse strand, counting down.
ACAATCAAAACATACAACTTAAAAACCAGCAGTATTATTCTTGAAATAACAGAAACAGCTTTTATGGAAAATAGTAAAGAAGTGATTGAGATATTAACTTCTTTGTCTAACAAGGGATTTAGGATTGCTTTGGACGATTTTGGTATGGGGTACTCATCCATATCTCATCTAATATCTTACCCTATTGATATAGTAAAATTAGACAAAAGCATGCAGTCGTTGGATGGAGAAAATAATAAGCGATTAAAAATAATCGAGAGTTTATCTTTAATGCTAAAAAAATTAGATTTTTCTGTGGTAGCTGAAGGAATCGAAACGAAAGCCCAACATCAGCTATGTAAAAAACTAAACATAGACTACTTGCAAGGTTTTCTATTTTCAAAACCTATGCCTGCAAACGAGATTAACTTAATACTCGATGACTATTGTAGAAAAATCATCCTTAAATAAATAGGTTATTTTGAGCCTCTGTAAAATTGAAGCTTAAATTAGACACCTATATAACTTTAAGCTAAAAACCTTTGGTTTGAGCCACATACTCAAACTAAAGGCTCTTCAATTGGCACAGCCTAATGGGTTAAAACTTAAAATGCCTACAAATCAGCTGTATTTATCTAAATGCTGACCAATAACAGCCATCACTTTTTCTTTTAACTCTGCTGCCTGAAAACTTCCTTTTACAAGGTAACCTTTAACAAAGTCGTGTGACATTATAATCTTTTTTTCTTCTTCTCTTTCAGATGAGCTAAACATCATAACTACACACGAGCTTATCTCTATCATTTTTCTGAGTTTAGAGAACTCCTCTAAAAATTGAATGCCATTAACTTTTGGCATATTAATGTCTAAAAATATAAGAATTGGAGGAAATCCATCAGGGTACTTTATTCTATTCGATTCATAATTTTCGAGAAATTCTAACGCTTCTTGACCGTCTTTTTTTTCATAAATCGTAAGCTCTAACTTGGCTTCTTTTATTAGCCTTTTCAGAATATACCGGTCAACTTCGTTGTCATCGACAATTAATATAGGGGGTTTAATTTTTGTCATATTAGCTTATCCAATGGTATTACTATTTTAAATGTTGTGCCTTTATCAGAGCTTTGCAGTGATATTTCACCGTTTAAGTACTCAATATGTTTTTTAACCAACGCCATCCCTAAACCAGAGCCCGTAGTCGTCTGTGCATGAAATCGCTTAAACATATCAAACACTTCACCTTGATGCTTTTGTGGTATTCCCATTCCGTTATCTGTAACAGTAATAAAAAACGTCTCTTGCTCATTGAAAATATCACAGCGGACATAAGGAGAGTCTTTATTTCTGTCGTAATACTTCAACCCGTTTGAAATTAAGTTTTCAATAATTTGAGCAAAACGCGCTTTTTCTGACTTTATAGGTACTGATAGATTAATTGTTGTCTCAAGCGTACAAGGATTATCTTTCATAAGCCAAGTGAGTCGCTCTTTCATATCAATAATTAACTGATTAAAGTCAATTACATCTCTATCTTCACTACCAATTTCAGCTTTAGCTAATAATAAAATATCAACAACAAGTGTCTCTAACTTTTCCATTTGTTGATAGATAACCAATGCATTTCGACTTGCCTCTTCAGTATCTCCTGCTTTTATATCTTCAATAACAAAATGCGCTAGGGATTTAGCCCCTGACAACGGTGATTTCAGGTCATGAGAAGCTCGATAAGCAAACTGTGCAAGTTCGTCATTTGCTTGCTGCAGGGAAGCTGTTTGGCTATTTATAATCTCTTTGAGTTCAATACTGTTTTCAATATTTAAAAGATCATTTTTAATCCGCTGCCTCGCCGCGATAACGAGTGCTTTTAATTCACCCGACGTTTTTATATCAAGCTCATCATCTAGATTAATATTGCTTTCAGGTTTACTTGATAAGAGCAGAGTAAGATTTCGAATAGAGCTGGATATAGTACGAGAAAGGTAACTTATAAAAATAATATTAAAAAAGGATATGACGATAACAAGTGGGATTAACGTCATTAGTATAAACGATACTGTTTTTCTGATTGGTTCTTCAAACATCTCAGAGTGTTTGTTAAAGCTGACAAGTGCAACATTAAGGTTTAGTAAAAAATCATCTCTACTGAGCTCACCTTTTTTATACTGAGTAACTGACAGTAGTGTTTTATCCGCAATTTCTATATCTTTTTCACAAATTGTTAAAGTTTGCTCTGTGTTAATAAATTTCATAACAGCGTAATTTAATGGATTTATTTCTTCAATACACTCAATTGGTTGCTGCCTAATTAACAATATATCTGACTCAATGGTATTTATATCTATGGGGAGGTCATTTTCTATTTTTTTAACTGACTTGGTAAGTTGATGAGTATATTTTAAGTGAAGAAAATTAAGCTGGTGAAACTTAGCCCCTTTAGCTATTTCAAAAGCTGAGTAAACAGTAATACTTACCTCTGCAGCTGTTAAAATCACAATAAGCATCAGTTTTCTTGAGATATTCATATACGATACCTATTTTAGCTACTAACCCAACAGTTTTTAAATAACACTATAATAATGATAGTATTTATAACCTTAGGTATAGCAGATTTTATCTTTTTTACTAGCTCCTCTATAAATAACAATTGATATTTAGCTTTATTCACTTTTAATAAAAAAATCCTTTATTAGTTTTTTGCCACTATAAAGCAAACTTGGGTAATATTACGCCTCTAAAAGTGCTGGTGCATTGGCAAATACACCAGCAGCTAAATACAAACTTTGTTAAGTCATCCCATATTTAAAAAGTGTATTAACATGCAGCATTTTTTGAATGAAAAATATAGGCTCGTGTGTGGTCGTACACTAGGTTAAAAGTAAAAGCGTAAAGGGTTATAAAAAAAGTTACGCCGATATCCATTATTAATGCTTCCCATAAGCCTACGTTTAAAATGCTCGCCATTACGGGAATAGTAAAAACAAGTAACCCGCCTTGAAATAAAATCACGTGAAAAATACGGAATAATACAGATCGTTGCTCTTTTGCACCGGTAGCTACTTTGTCAAAAAACCAATTAAAAACAAAATTCCAACACATCGCAATCGTTGCAATTATAATCATAGTGCCCGATAAAGCCGATATTGCATGCTCTGTAAATACAGCCAAACCAATAATCGACAGCGTTACCGCTAATACTTCAAACAAAACAGCCTGAAACATCCTCTCTAGCGACCCCATTTTTGCATCCATAATTGACCCCTTTTACGCCAAATAATTAAAGAAAATAATAGTGACATAATTTAATTATTTGCAAAGTTAGTAGCCATCACCTTTAGTGATAAGATGAGCAAATAAGTACTCACCTTTAAGTTGAATGATATGTATAGTTTTGAGCAACTAAAAATTTTTGTAACCGTGGTAGAAACAGGATCTTTTTCGGCAACAGCCCGAAAGCTTAACCGTGCACAATCGGGAATTAGCCAAGCTATTTCTAATCTTGAAATAGCGATTAATCAAACATTGTTTACGCGTAATAAAAATATACCCAGCTTAACGATTAGCGGTAAGGCATTGTTACCTGTCGCATACTCTATACTTCATCAGCAAAAATATTTTGACCAAAAAGTGGATGCATTAGCAAAAAATTATGAGCATGAGGTAATTATAGCTATTGATGAAAGCCTAAATAATCAAGATATTTTAAAAGTGATTACCCCACTTGCTGATCAGTTCCCGATTACTAATTTCGAAATAATATCGACAACAACTGACGATGTAGAAAACTTAGTAAAAATAGGAAAAGCACAACTAGGTATCATTTATAGTGATGGGGAACTAAAAGTTGATATGGATTTTTTTCTATTGGGTCAAGCTCGATTTTTAACGATTTCATCACCAGAACACCCGCTTGCAAAGCTAAAGGCTGTAACAAGCAGTGATTTAAAAGCCCATAGGCAATGTGTTCATCGCAGCCTTAGCCAAAAAGAGTTATGGTTTAGCTACGCAATTAGCTCTAGGATTTGGTACGCAAATACACATCAAACCCTTATCGACTTAGTAGCTCAGAGTATTGGTTGGGCGCTTGTACCCGAGTTTGCTATTAAGAAGTATATAAACCAAGCTGAAGTGATAACGCTACCCGTTACTCATGAACAAGGCGGTTGGCTTACTCCTTTGGGATGCGTTGTTTCAAGAAGCCAATCAACAGGACCTGTTCTTCAAAGTTTAATAAATAGGTTGCAGCAACACTTTTTAAAGAGTGATAGCGCGAGAATAGAACAGTTTTAAACTGCTTTATTCATTTTCAATAGCAAGCTTCTTCTTTAGCTTTTCTTGCCACTCTACAGCAAGCTCTGGCAAAGTTAATGCTTCTAAAAGTATGTCTTCATAACCTACGTATTTTTTATCAAAAAATGCCTGGAACAGTTTTTTAACTGATATGTCGTGCGAGGCTTTCTTCTCGATAACAACACTATCACCCGTTTTTGCAACGCCTTGCTCTAGTACCCTAAAATAAACGCCAGTGCAGTAATACTGCGTAAACAGCTTAAGACTGTTTTTATTATTAAGGGCGATAGCAAGTTTAAAACAAGGCACACGAGGCTGGCTTACTTCAAGCAGTGCAGTACCAATTCGAATATGGTCACCTATGTGTATATTCGCTTCATCAAGGTCAGAAATCGTGAAGTTTTCGCCAAAGGCACCTACAGCTAAATCATCATTCTCGAGGGTTTGTTTCCAATAATCATAATGATTGTGCGAAAACGCATAAACCGCTTTATCAACCCCGCCGTGATTAACTAAATCGGCTTGCTCGTCACCTCTTATATTTAGCTTTTCAATAACAACAGGCTCATTAGTTGGCGTTTTAAAAATACCGGTTTTAACCTCTTTGCCGTTATACACTACCGTTTTTATTTTAGAGATATTAGTAGAGATTATTTTCATTAAGACTCCCACCTACCCATCGCTTGTTTGTCACTTTGTTTAAACTCAACCCAATTTGATGAGTCTTTAAAGTGCTCTTTTTTCCAAAACGTGGCGTGGTTTTTTAAATAATCCATTATAAATTGTGCGCCTTCGAACGCGGCTTGGCGATGGCGGGACGTTACGCCTACAAATACAATTTGCTCGCCAAGTGCTAAGTAACCAACGCGGTGAATAATGCATATTCGCGCCAGTTGCCAGCGAGTTTGAGCTTGCTCTGCAATAGATTGAAGCAGTTGCTCGGTCATACCAGGGTAGTGTTCAAGCTCAAGTGCAATAACGTTATCGCCACTGCTGAACTCTCTTACCAAACCTGTGAAGGTGACAACAGCGCCATCGCTTTTATTACTACTACAAAGCGTATTGTGCTCGTCACCTACATTAAAATCATCGGTTTGTACTTGAATATGTATGCTCATTAGCCACCTGTAACCGGCGGGAAAAAGGCAAGCTCATCCCCTGCTTTCACTATTTCATCACTTGATGACATAGTTTGGTTAAGCGCTGCAAGTAGCTCACGCTCCTCCAGCCACGGTTGCCAGTGCGGGTATTGACTCACTAATCTTAATTTAAGCTCTGAAATAGTAAGCGGCTGCGTAATCTCAAGACTTAATTTACTGCACTTTAACCGCTCTTTTAGTTGCCCAAAAAACAATAACTCTACTTTCCCGGCGCTAGATATTGCATCGTTTGGATTAATCGCGTTGCCAGCTACCATTTTTGCCCCCTGCTTTTTGAGTAACGCGCATGCCGCTAATTTCCATTAGTGGGTCGGCTGCTTTACACATATCAAACAAAGTAAGGCTAGCCACAGATACCGCTGTTAACGCTTCCATTTCAACCCCCGTTTTACCGGCAAGTTTGCAGTAGCTGGTTATTTTAATTTGGCTGTTTGCTTCATCAAGTTCAAAATCAACAGCGACTTTACTAAGTGCAAGCGGATGACAAAGCGGAATTAAATCAGCGCATTTTTTAGCGCCTTGAATACCCGCAATGCGTGCCACGCCTAGCACATCACCCTTTTTGTTTTGATTAAGCATTACTTGCTCAAAGGCAAGCTTGCTCATGCTAATAAAGGCTTCAGCTGAGGCATCGCGCAGGGTTACGTCTTTGAGCGATACATCAACCATATTAGCTTGACCGTTTTCGTCAACATGGCTCAACATACTATTGCTCACGCGATTCACACTTTTTACCAATGGTAATGTGCGGTACAAAGTTACACGGTTTATGCATTGAGTTAAGTTGATCTTTTATTATGCCTGTCCACGCAGTTTTACATGCGCCTGTAGAGCCTGGCATACAAAAAATAACGGTGTTATTAGCAAGTCCTGCCAATGCACGAGATTGAATAGTAGAGTTACCAATTTCGCCGTACGATATGTGCCTAAATAGCTCACCAAAACCGTCTACGCTTTTATCAAACAGCGGCGCAAATGCCTCTGGTGTTGAATCGCGCTCAGTAAAACCTGTACCGCCAGTCACTAAAATAGCATGAATGGTGTCATCGGCTATCCACTGCGATGCCACTGCACGCATTTGGTAAACGTCATCTTTAACTATGTCTTTATCAGCTAAGTGATGACCAGCTTCAGTTAGCGCTTTAATTAAGTAATGACCTGAGGTGTCAGTAATTTCATCGCGTGTATCGCTTACCGTCATTACGGCAATGTTTAATGCTATTTGTGACTCAGTTGTGTGGCTCATAATGTTCTTCTTAATTGATTAATGCTTTGGTCAAAATGCTCATTTACAGCTTTAAATTGCGCCGGCGTATTGGTGTTTATTAATGCATGCGTTTTATTACATAAAAGCGTTTGCACACCAATACTTTGGGTAAACTGTTTTATTGACTTATGACTGTTTGCGTTTGTGAGTATGTATCTTAAATGATTTTTTACACTGCTTGTATTACGAATATACAGCGGTAGTGGTTCATTTTCAAAGTGCCAAGCATGTATTTGTGACTGATTTAATTGATTGCTCACACTTTGTACTTTATTTGACTGAGAAGCCAGCACAATTGTGCTTAACAAACTACTCGTAAGTAGAGGCATATCTACCGCAGTAATAAGTAAATCGTGATCGGTGGCTATTAATGTTGAGTAAATTCCGCCAAGGGGTCCACTATTTGGGTATATATCTTTAACGTACTTTTCTGAAGGATAATCGCTCGGTGAATATTGGCTCGATGATTTAACTGGATTTGTAACGTTGCGGCTTATTAGTATGTTTTTAGCGCCTACGTCTTTTAATAAATCACACGCATTGTGCAATAGCGTTTTATTTTTTAAAACTAAATCGGCTTTGTCTGTGCCCATTCTTGATGACTTACCACCAGCAAGCACAACGCCTGTAAAATCTCGCTTAACTTTCATATTAGATTTTATATTAGCTTCCATATTAGCCGCCTAACATGGCTAAGTGAGTTGTCGCACCTGTTAAGCGCTTATCTAGCTCATGGCTTATTTCTTTATTGCCCATAGCGGCTCGAATTGCCTTTACGGTCGCTGCAGTATCGTTCTCGTTTAGTAGTTCGCGTAAATCTATACCTTGCTCGGCAAACAAGCATAAGTGTAATTTACCCAGCGCCGACACCCTTAAGCGATTACAGCTTTTACAAAAATCTTTGCTGTAAGGCATTATTAAACCAATACGACCATCGTAATCAGGATGACAAAATTCCTCAGCGGGTCCGTTTAGTTTCCCCCTAACTACTTGTAACCAGCCTTGGTCGAGTAGTTGTGCTTTAACCGTTTGCCCACTTAAGTGGTTTTCTTCAAAAAATGTTGCGCCGTCACCTGTTTCCATTAATTCTATAAAGCGCACTGTAACTTTGTGGTGTTTTACCCACGCTAAAAAATCCTTCAATTGGTTTTTATTAAACTGCTTGGCAAGCACTGCATTTATTTTTATATCTTTTATGCCCAGATCTACCGCGCGTTCAATCCCTTTTAAAATAAGGTTAAGTTTGTCGTGCCCTGTTATGAGTTTAAACATACTCGGATTTAAGCTATCAATACTGACATTAAGCGCATCAAGCCCTGCATCGGCAAATTCATCAATTTTATTTAATAAATTAAACCCGTTGGTAGTAATGGCTACTTTTTCTATGCCGGGTGTATTTTTACAGAGTTTTATAATATCGGTGACGTCGTTTCGCAAGCACGGTTCGCCACCTGTAATGCGCACTTTTTTAGTACCTAGTTCTGCAAACGCATTTACCAGCGTGCTAATTTCGTTTTTATTTAAAAAATTACGCGGCGTATCGCACTGATACCCGTTTGGTAAACAATAACTACAACTAAAATTACATACATCGGTTATTGAGAGGCGCAAATAGTTAAACTGCCGACCAAATTGATCATTAAGCATATGCTTCCTTGTTTGTTTACATTTCAACCGCAACATCAATGCTGCTAGAATCGGCTTTGTAATGTTGTTTTATTAATTGGCTTAATTGTGTTTTACACGAACCACAGTTCGTGCCGCATTTAAGTTCAGACCCCAATTGCTCGACTGTGTTTGCGCCGTTTTTAATGGCGTTTATAATCGGCTGCTCTCTTACTTTAAAGCAGCTACACACTTGCACGCCTTGGGTAAATTCTTCATCGGGGGTTGCATAAAGCAAAGACTGTAACTGTGTAAAGGTCAGTAATGGCTCTGCAAATAAATGGTTTATCCACTCAAGTGATATTTCTTTTTGCTCGTTAGAAATAACACCAACAAACGCTAATTGATCGTTTTGAATACACTGCACATGCATGGCTTTTGCCGTATTCATAGCCGACCACTGCCCTTGTAAACCAGTTAAGGTTTGGCAGTAATACAGTAAATCACTTTTTGGCTCATTAAGCGCTAATTGGTAATTAAAGCAATTACTTGCATTAACTTTGAGCCAAAAATCACTGTTTATAACAAATTCGTTTTTAGCAAACAGCTGCATATATTGCCCAAAGGGTGCTTTAACTATATTAACAGCGCCGTGTTTGCACTCAGCCTGACCAGATAGAGGGTCAACTACCGATTGATACAACCCACTTACTGTAGCGGATGATGCAAATTGCTTATTCCAATGAATAGGCATAAAGCATTCACCTTTTCGCACAGCATCGGTTACTTTTGCATGCGCGGTAACCTGCCCTGTTTGGGCAATCGCGCTTATTAAATCGTTTTGTTTAATTGCTAATTTACTGGCATCAAGCGGATTAATTTCAATATACGGGCGTGTAATATGCGATGAAAGCGCAGTGCTTTTACCCGTGCGGCTCATCGTATGCCATTGGTCGCGTATACGTCCTGAGTTCATTACAAACGGATAATCACTTGATGTTTGTTGCACAGGTAATTGCGGCGTTATAGGTATAAAACGCGCCTTTTTATCAGCGGTGCTAAATTGGTTATTTGTAAAAACCTGACCGTTTTTATAAGGCTGATTTTTAACAACAGGCCACATAATGGGTTTTAAGTTATCGTACTGGCTTTTTGTGAGCCCAACTAAACCAGAGAGGTTTAATAATCGGCTGCCGTTATTTTCAAAGTCGGTTAATTGTGCCCATTCTTCAAAAATGCCACTTGGATCTGTAAAATCAAAACCTTCAAAGCCCATTTTTTTAGCGACTTCACACATAATTTGCCAATCGTTTTTAGCACCCGAATAAGGCGCTACTAACGGGCGCTGTCTTGATATTCTGCGCTCTGAGTTAGTTACTGTGCCGTTTTTTTCGCCCCATCCGGTTGATGGAAAAGCAACATCGGCAAATTTTAACGTATCACTTTTTGCAATACAGTCAGATACAACCACCAGCTCACAGGTCTCTAATGCTTTTTTAATAGCGGCGTTATTGGGCAAGCTCACCATTGGGTTTGTTGCCATTATCCACACTGCTTTTATTTTGCCTGCGGCTATTTCATCAAACATATCAATAGCATTGCTGCCTGCTTTGTTAGCCATAGTTGGCGAGAGCCAAAAGCGTTGTACAAGTGATTGATGCGCTTCGTTTTCAATATCTAAGTGCGCCGCTAACTGATTAGCCAAACCACCGACTTCGCGCCCGCCCATCGCATTGGGTTGCCCAGTAATTGAAAACGGACCACTGCCTGGCTTAAGTAATTTACCTGAGGCTAAATGTGCATTAATAATGGCGTTGCATTTATCTACACCCGAGCTTGACTGATTTATACCCATTGAATAAAAGCTAATCGCACTTGGGCTGTTAGCAAATAGCGCGTAAAACTCAGTGACTTGCTCAATTGCTATATCGCAAAAGTCGCTAACTGCCTCACAGCTCCACTTTTGTGCCTCTTGCAATGCGCTTTCAAAGCCGTTTGTGTGCTGAGCAATAAATTGCGTATCGAGGTGGTTATGCTCATTTAAATAATTAAGCAAACCGTTATAAAGCGCAGCGTCACTGCCTGGTTTTATATTTAAAAATGTGTCGGCAAGCTCAGCGGTGTCAGTTTTACGCGGATCAATAACCACCACTTTCATATTTGAGTTAAGCTGCTTTGCACGCTCCATTCGCTGATACAAAACCGGATGAGTCCATGCGGCATTAGAGCCAATTAAAATAAGCAGCTCAGTTTGCTCTAAATCCTCGTAGGTACACGGCACTACGTCTTCACCAAAAGCGCGTTTATAACCTGCCACAGCAGATGACATACACAGGCGCGAATTTGTATCAATATTGCCTGAGCCTATATAGCCTTTCATTAATTTATTAGCAATGTAGTAATCTTCAGTAAGTAACTGCCCCGATACATAAAATGCCACCGCATCGGGTCCGTGCTTTTGTATTACGTCGTTAAATTTATTGGCAACATGGTCGGTTGCTTCATCCCACGTAACGGCTTGGTTATTAATAAGGGGCGACGTTAAGCGATTATCACTGCCTGTGGTGTCGAGCAAATGGGTGCCTTTTACACATAAACGACCAAAGTTTGCGGGGTGTTCTCGCATGCCTTCAAGCTTGGTTGGCACATTATTAAAAAGTGAAATATCAACACCGCACCCTACACCACAGTAAGCACATGTTGTTTGTTTTAAACTGGTTTTATTTATAGTTGGTGACGTGTTTGCGGTTGTCATACTACTGCTCTCTTTTAGTGTGCTTTAATTTATGCAGGCTGTTTTACAGGCTCATTAAGGGTAACTACGTTAATAGTGTTACTTGCTTTAGCAAGCACGCTGTTTATTACGTTTTGAACGAGCTTTTCACACCCTCCACAACCTGTACTGGCTTTGGTGCTTTGCTGCACACTTGCCAAATCTATGCAGCCGTTAGAAACTGATTGTTCAATGGTGTGTTTGGTTACTTTATGACACGCGCAAATAATGGCGTCATCAGGCAAGTCATCGGCGCTTAGCTCTGCTATGTCGCCGGCAAGGGGCATAATGAGCGCTTCGGGTGCGGTGGTAAGTTCAATGTCGTTTAAATGATATTGCAGCAAATTGTCGTAATCGCTGGTATCGCCAACAAGTACCGCGCCAATCAGCTTATTACTTTGTGAATTAGTGACTATTTTTTTATAAATACCATTGGCTTGGTCTTCAAAGTAATAGCTTATTGCGCCTTCGCTGCGTGCATGCGCATCGCCGATAGAGCCTACTTCAACACCCATTAATTTAAGCTTGGTGCTCATATCGGCACCGCTAAATTCATCGGCTTTATTGTCTAAGCCAGTACTTTGTAAACTACCTTGCTGCGTATCTTGTAAAATATGCCCAACTGCTATTTTAGCCATGGCGTAACCAGGTGCCACTAAGCCAAAAATAAAATTATTCCACAGTGCACATTCACCAATAGCGTATATGTTTTTATCGCTCGTTTGGCAGTGGTTATTAATTACAATACCGCCGCGCTCGCCTAACTCTAAATTAAACTCGCGGGCCAAATTATCATAAGGGCGAATACCCGCCGAAAATACAATCATGTCGGTTTCAAGGGTTTTACCGCCCTTAAAACACATTTTGTAACGGCAACTTTCACCTTCTACTATTTCCTCCGTTGCTACCGATGTATGCACAGTAACGCCTAAATCCGTAATTTTGTTTTTTAGTAGCCGACCGCCACCAGCATCAACTTGTACACCCATAAGTTGCGGAGCAAATTCTATTACGTGAGTATGCAGACCCAATTGCTTTAATGCGTTTGCAGCTTCAAGCCCCAGTAAACCGCCACCAATTACCACGCCTACTTTGCTGCCGTGGGCTGAATTTTTTATTGCGTGTAAATCGTTAATGGTGCGATAAACAAGGCAATGCTCGCGATCTTTACCCGGTATAGGCGGTACAAATGGGAATGAACCTGTAGCAAGCACAAGTTTGTCGTATTCAAACAACTCCCCTTTAGCGGTCGTTACAGTTTGCATATCACGATTTATATCAACCACTTTAGAATGAGTATGAAAGCGTACTTGCCAATCGTCATAGGTTTTATTGCATGTAAGTGCGAGGTCGTCTGCGGTTTTGCCTTTAAAAAAAGAGGATAGTTGTACACGGTCATACGCTAAACGGTCTTCACCACTAAGTACCGTAATTTCAAATTGCTCATCAGCTTGATTTTGAGAAACTAGCTGCTGCACAAAATGGTGCCCGACCATTCCGTTTCCTACCACTACAACACGCTGCTTGCTTAGCATTTACCCACCTTAAAATGATATCTACTTTAGTGATTGACTAAAACTGACATCGAATAATTTGTTATAGGTTTGTTATAGCAATATGTAAGCCAAATATATAAGCATTTAAAATCAGCAGGTTGCCTACATTGGTGCAGAGGTGAAAAGCATAAAGCCCCACAAGATGGTGCAATTGCACCATCTTGTGTCGCTATAAATTACAAGTGAATGTTAGAAGATAAAGAGGGTTAAAATTTAGCGCTCATCCATACCCACAATTTTTGAGTATCGACTTTATTAGCAGCAGTATCGCCCGCTGAGTAATCAGCGTATTTAACACCCACTGCGTATTGTTTATTAATAGGTTTAACGTATTGTACGTTTAGTTCAGTACCCAAATCGTCAACCCCATTTGATTGCTCATTAGCATCAAAACTGTGATAAGCCACCAGCCATTTTCCGTCAAACGCTTTACCGTTTAAGCTTATGTAAGTGTCGTCCAAGCCTTGTGTGGGTGTATTTAAAAACGTATCTGTCCAACCATTAAATTTATGTAACGTGGCAAGCGGTGTTGCAAACCCGTAATCGCCATTGTCAGAGCCAAGTGACTCTATGCCGACTTTTAAAGTTACTGTTTTTATGCCCAACCCATTTAAATCCACAGCGCCTTCAAGTGCATAGTAATCAGCATCAAAATCACTCACGCTTGTTGACGCAGACTGCGTTGCATACTCCGCTTTGTAATAAAATTTTATGTCGTTTAGGGTTTTATTACCGTTAAAAGAAACGCCATAAGTGTCTAAACTGTCGTCTTGTAGTGCATCGTCACTTAATAAGTAACTGTATAAAACCACTTTACCGTAGTCTGTTTTAAAGCTTGCATTAATTAGATGATCGGACGATTTAATGTCTTTATCGTCAGCAAATATGCGGTTACGCTTATTTAAATAACTGTACTGTAAATCTATGTTATTAAATGCGTAATTAATGGTTGCTGCATCAAAGGTTTGCCTGTCTTGGCGCCAACCTACGTGCCCAACAAAACGCTGCCCATCAAGGGCTATTACTTGGCGTCCTACTTTTAGCGATAGACCATCGCGGGCATATTTAACAAAACCTTGATCTATCTCAGTGTTTTCTGGGTCTGCAATAACAGAGTAATTAGTATTTTTCCCCACCGTATTGTTGTAATCATCTACGCCCAATAGGCTGCGAGTATCTTCTACTTCAATAAGGGCTGAAAAACCATTCACCTCATCTGTTTGATGCGTTAAGCGGGTTCTAAGTGTTAAGCCGCTTGCATCTTTTAAGGCATTTTCTTGATCAACGCTTTCAAAACGCAGTCTAAAATCAAGATCAGTTTGCGAAGCTTGGCTTATTGAAGGCGCAGTGAAGCAACCCAGTATAAAAATAATAGGTAAGTTGTTCTTGTAATTAAGCATTTTGGTTCTCTAAGTTTTAATTATTAATACACATACCAAAGCAATAAATAAACACAGCGAAATACATTTCCACACCATAACTGGATCGCGTTTCATTATTGAACTTTTATTAGCGGTACTTTCTAAATAAGGATTAGGTTTGTTGATATCGTTTATAAACTCAGAAAAAGCTTGGTATCTGAGCTCAGGTTTAGGGGCAAGCGCCTTCATAAGGGCTTGATCTAACCAAAACGGAATATCGGCTCTGTATTTACGAATACTTGTGTAATGCCAATGGGTGTAATCTTTTGGCGCTACGTGGTTAAGTGGCAGTGGTTTATAAGGCAATTTTGAGCACAATAACTCATATGCAATCACGCCAAGTGAAAACAAATCACTTTTAAAATCGGCGTGCATAGTAATAAGTGTTTCGGGTGCGGTGTAGTCGGCAGTACCTTGCGGGCAATCATCCGCAATTTGTTTAACCGACTCGTCCATAGCCGCAACACTTACTGTGCCGTAATCTATGAGCGTTACTTTACCGTGCGCATCTATCATTACATTATCGAGTTTTAAATCGCGATGTACCATATCGAGTCGCTGAAACGCCCTTAGTGCATGTACTATTTGTTCAATAATACTGCGTACTTGGGTTATTTCTGGGTGCGGCACGTCGTGCTTCCAATCACTGAGTGTTTGCCCGTCCATGTACTCACAAATATGATACAAAAAACGACTCTGCGATTGCGTACTCAGTACTTTCATCACGTTTAAATGGTTTATGCGTTGCCCTACCCAGCCTTCTCTTATAAAGCCTTGAAGGTAGTGCACATCGTCTTCAAAATTAACCGAAGGTGCTTTTAAAACCACTGGCGGTATATCGGGCGCTTGTTGCACTAAATAAATGTGTGAGCGACTACTGGCATGTAATTTACGAATAACCGTGTAGTCATCAATTTTTTGCCCAACATTAAGCGCTGGTGGAATTTTTCGTCGTGTTAGCGAATGGTAAAGTTCATCTAACTTTTGCTCGGCAATATTTTCTACTTTTACCAGTAAACAACTTACGTTGTCGTCACTGCCTCGTGCTAATGCAAGTTCGGTAATTGCTTTAGCTGCATTTTCTAAATTAGTGTACTCGTTAATTAATTTAGCTATATCACTACTTGGGAGCACATCGTGTACGCCATCGCAGGTTAATATATAAATATCGTCTGCTTTTAGGTCAACTTCGTATACATCTATTTCTTGATGAAGTTGCGCGCCAAGAGCACGCGTTAGCGTATCGTTTACTTTGTGATCCCGTGTTATTGCCTCTATTTTATTTCCTCGCAAGCGAGTAATACGCGTATCACCTAAGTGGAATATATAACCCGTTGCCGACTTTAAAATAAGTGCTGTAAAAGTCGTCATCCAATCGGCTTGACGCTGACCTAAGTGATTGTAATTAACCGATTGCGAATAAAGCCACTGATTTAAACTTGCTAACACCTTCGACACTGACTTTTTAACCGCCCAACTTTCGGGGGTATTTAAATACTCATTTATAAAATGAGTAACCGAAAGTTGAGACGCTTGTTTAGCATTTTTTGCTGATGAACACCCATCGGCTAAGCAGGCAATAACGCCTTTAGACTCTTTTTCTTGCGCTTTGGTATTAAGAGCTGCAAACGCATCTTGGTTTTCTGCTTTTAACCCTTTAGCACTGTGCCCGCCAAATGAAACGTTGAGTTCATTTTTTAGCGATTTAGCGTGGAGTGTTTCATCAAACATAGTCAATAATGCCTTAAGTCACTGAAATAAGTTCAACGGTGCCGTCTTCATTTACTTCGGTAATATGGCCATCTGGTTCTCTCATAAAAAACAGTGCAGCTAGACCAAGTAATGCACTACCCGCAATAATGAAAAAGAAAGTTTGATAATCAACAAGTGACAATGCCGTTAAGTACACTACTGCACCTACATTACCGTAAGCACCTGTCATTCCAGCTATTTGCCCAGTTAAACGACGCTTAATTAGCGGTACTGCGGCAAATACAGCGCCTTCACCAGCTTGCACAAAGAACGAACACGCCATAGCTGCAACAACTGCAAGCCATAAAGGCCAAGATGCATCAACCAAGCCCATTACAAAATAACCAACAGCAAGACCCGTTGTAAGTACAATAAGGGTAATACGACGACCTAATTTATCTGAAATCCAACCGCCACCTGGGCGAGATGCTAAATTCATAAATGCATAAGCAGAGGCTAAAATACCCGCGTAGACCATATCAAGCGCAAATACATCCATAAAAAACAGCGGTAACATAGATACAACCGCAAGCTCAGAACCAAAAGTTGTGAAATATAAAATATTTAAAACAGCCACTTGCTTAAATTCATAACGATGAGACTCAGGTACAGGCTCTTTAAAAATATGACCATTTACGTCAAAGGTTTTATACACTTCGTAAATATAAAGCAGAACTAAAAAAGCATACACGGCAAGTACAAAGTTAGCCGAAATTAGGTTAGCACCGGTTGGTGAAAGCTTCCAAGTAAGTAATGCTAGTGCACCATACATAGGAATTTTCATAATAAGAAGTAATACAAAGTCGCCTTTACTGGTTACTTCCATTGCGCCTACTTTTTTAGGCTTAAAGTATGTACCGCCTTTTGGTGTATCGGTTACATTTAAGTACCAAATAATACCAAATATAACGCTTAATACACCCGTTAAACCTACTGCGTAACGCCAACCATCTTCGCCACCAAACATAAGTGCAATAATTGGCAATAACATAGCCGCTGCTGCTGAACCAAAGTTACCCCAGCCGCCATAAATACCTTCTGCTATGCCCAGCTCGTTAGCAGGAAACCATTCACTCACCATACGAATGCCCACAACAAAGCCAGCACCAATAAAGCCTAGCGCAAAACGCGCTATAGCGGCTTGTTCAAATGTGGTTGCCATAGCAAACATAAAACACGGAATACTACAGGTAATAAGTAGCGCCGCATAAACAATCCGGGGACCAAATTTATCGGTCAGCATACCCACCACAACACGGGCAGGAATAGTTAACGCTACATTTAAAATTAGTAATGTTTTAACTTGTGCCATGGTAATACCAAGCGAGCCCGCAATTGCACCCAATAAAGGAGCATGGTTAAACCATACAAAAAATGACACAAAAAAGACCATCCAACTTAGATGTAATACTTTCATTTTTCCTTTAAAGGATATTAAGTTAAATCCAGAACTCGGTTGCATGTTTATTTCCTCGTAAACGTATTATTATTTTATAAATGCCCCACTCTTTTATATGAGTAGCAGCCCAAACTTTGTTAAATTTTAGTTAACCCAATACAGCAATTACTGAGCCACTAATTAAAAACCATATATTTCAGTTGGTTATATGCATTTATTATTTTAATGCGTTATAGTTGCACTATATGAGTGAGGGGGTATGGGCTGTTACAGTGCAAATAAAAAGCGTTACTGCTTGCTCTAGGATTTAACAAATTGGTATTGTTCAAAAAAAGTATGAGATGTTTAAAAATGCAAAAAGCACCGTTAACGTACCAACAGCAACTACGCTATTCTCGGCACATTATGCTGCCGCAGCTTGATATAGACGGACAAGAGAAGCTATGGCAATCGCATGCTTTAATTGTTGGTGTGGGTGGGCTTGGATGTGCGGTAAGTCAATATTTAGCGGCATCTGGCGTTGGCACGCTTACCTTAGTTGATAACGATGAAATAGACGTGACCAACCTGCAAAGGCAAATACTGTATAAAGAAAGTGATATTGGTAGCTCAAAATGCAGTGCTGCAAAAAAACAGCTTAACGCACTTAATAGTGAAATAGATATAAACACCATTGAGGCATTTTTTGATGTAAATACCTCTACAAAACAATTATTTAATAACATTGATATAGTGATTGATTGTTCAGATAACCTAGCAACGCGTAATGCACTTAATAGCGCCTGTTTTAAAGCTAAAGTTCCGCTAGTGTCTGGCTCTGCAATACGTATGGAAGGACAAGTCGCGTGTTTTACTATGGATGAAAATAGCCATTGTTATGGTTGTTTATCGCAATTTTTTAGTGAACAAACACAAAGCTGCTCCGAATCCGGCGTACTTTCTCCTATTGTGGGGTTAATAGGCAGCATTCAGGCTACTGAAGCGCTAAAAATGCTTGCTGGTTTGCCAAGTGGTTTAAGCGAGCACTTACTGCTGGTGGATGGTTTAAGCATGGAATTTAATCGTTTTAAAATAGCTAAAAGCAGTCAATGTGCAGTGTGCAGCATTTAGTTATTCTAGATTACTGATTGTTGTATAAAGCACATCGCCCACTTTAAAGTCGTTTTTGTCCCACACTCGTCTTGATGCCAAACAATACAATGTTTGCCCATCTACATTGAGCGTTAACTGCCACTTATTATTAATAAGCTCAGCCTGAGTTAATACCGACTTTAAAACATTGCTATGCGTTGTTTGCTCAGGCTTTAACGCACTAAGCGACATTTGCTCACTTTCTATAATTAGCTTATTACTGCTATCTACAAGTGCAGGAAGCACAAAAAGCGGTTGCTCACTTTGCTGTAATTGCAGTTGATATAGCCCGTAGTCTTCATCAAATTTAACCACATCGTAATTAATTAAGCTCAGCGGTGTTTGCCTGTCGTTTGCGTAAATAGCTTTTGCAACGTGCGCACTTGCACCTTGGTTTATCACCTTACCTTTATCAAGCTGAATAAGGGTATCGCAGCAAAATAGCAGCTCTTTTAATGAGTGACTTACTATTATAAATTTAATATTAAACTTAACGGCTAACTCATTGAGTTTAGTGAGCGTTTTAAAACGCAATGACCAATCAAGCGCACTAAAAGGCTCATCAAGCATTATAAATTTCTGACCGGCAAGCAAAGTGCGCGCAAATACTACACGTTGGCGCTCGCCGCCCGATAAGCTTTGTACATCACGATTTAGTAAGTCTTGTAATTCAAGTGTTTTAACAACGTATTGAAGCGTTAAGCTGGTTTGTTTATTCCCGCAGTGTTTTTGTGTAAACGCTAAATTACCTGCCACATCTAAATGAGGAAACAACGGGCACGATTGCAACTGAAGCGTTATACCGCGTTTATCGCTTGGCAACTCATGCACTGGCTGATTATTAATATGAACACTTTTTGCAGGCTCTAAACCACTAATACAACGCAGTAATGTTGACTTACCAGATCCTGAAGGTCCGAAAACACCCAATACATTAAACGACTCAAGCTCAAGGTTTATATCTAAATCAAAATTATTGAGTGCTTTAAAAAGGCTTAACTTAATCATTTTATTGCTTAACCCCTACAATGCTTTTATTAAACTTAAATAACAGCACTAAACAGGCAAACGAAATAGCCAGTAAAATAAGTGAAAGCTGATGCGCCGCCGTATAATTTAACGATTCAACATGGTCATAAAGCGCAATAGACACCACCTGTGTTTGCCCCTGAATATTACCGCCAATCATTAATACCAAACCAAATTCACCCAATGTATGCGCAAAACCTAAAGCAAACGCGCTACCAATACTGGGTTTTAAAAGCGGAATGATTAAATGCACAAAGCGTTTAAACGGGCTCAACCCAAGCGCAATGGCAGCTTCGTTATAGGTTTGATTAATATGTTTAAACCCAGCCACAAGCGGCTGCATTACAAAAGGCAGTGAATAAAAAAGCGAGCCGATAACCACGCCCTGAAAACTAAACGCAAGCTGCGTACCCGTTAGCCAAAACCAAAACTGCCCAAAAGCGTGATCAGGCGAAAATAAAACAAGTAAGTAAAACCCTAATAACGTAGGCGGTAGCACTAAAGGCATTGCAATTAATGCCTCTAAAAATGGTTTAAATTTACCGTTATAGCCAGCGAGCTTGTATGCCAGTGGAATACAAAAAACAAGAAGGAGCACTGCGGTTATAAAGGCAAGTTTTATAGTTAACCACAGCGCGGTTAAATCACTTTGAAGCATTGTTGTCCTTTATTCTGTAACCTAATTCAATTAACTGCTGCTGCGTAGCTTCTGCCATTAAAAATTGCATAAGTTGCTTAGCGCTAGCATGCTTTTTAGTCGAGCTAATAATAACGCCTTGTTGAATTATATCGGGATATTGATTGGTAGGCAGCACGGTATAATCTAAATATTTTTGATCTTGCGTGTTACTGTAAGCCGCCTTTAGGGATGAAACAGCCACCAGCCCTACTCCTACATTACCACTTTGCACAAACTGAAACGCATGTGTAATGTTATTCCCGTACACATAATTTATTGGTTTTTTAAAATGGTTATTCGCGTAGTGCTCTGAGGCACGTCCGTATGGTGAAAAACGCGGATTAGCAATGGCTACTTTATCATTTACTTTTTCAGCTTTGGGTTGCCACAAAGCAAGTTCGCCTAACGCGTAAGTGATTAAGCTGCTTTGCTCGGCATAGCCTTCTTTAATAAGTGATTGTGGGCGAAAATCGTCGGCCGATAAAAACACATCAAATGGCGCGCCATGCACTATTTGCGAATATAAAACACCGCTAGAAGCTGCTGATATTTTCACGTCAACATTAGGTAATGGGGATTTTTTTAGTAGGGTTTGCAATACAGTTTTAAAATTACTCGCTACGGCTACTTGCAGCGTTTCTTTTGCGTTTACGCTGCACGAAAGCATGCATATCACACACAAAAAATAACCCAACCATGTATTGTAAAGCTTTGACATTATAAGTATTGTTTCAAAATAAAATGATTTAAGTAAGCAATATATATGAACGATGTTTGCAATGCACCCGGTTTATTACCAATTGAAACTGCAATACAAAATATACTTGGCACAATAACGCCTGTTAAAGACGTTGAAACCATTTCTATAATGCAAAGTGTTAATCGCGTTTTAGCAAGCGATGTTAAGTCAACTATAAACGTACCCGCTCATAACAACTCTGCAATGGATGGCTATGCGCTGTGTATTTCAGATAAAAGCTTAACCTACACACAAGTAGGTAGTGTGTTTGCGGGGCAAGTTTTTGAAGAAACACTTACCCCTGGTCAATGCGTAAGAATAATGACCGGCGCTGCCATTGCACCTGGCGCTAACGGCGTTGTAATGCAAGAAAACGCCTCGGTTGATGGCGATAAAATTACGTTTACTGCGCAACCAGAGCTAAATGAAAACGTGCGTTTTGCTGGCGAAGATATTGCTATAGGCGACGTTATTTTAAAAGCAGGCAATAAATTAAAAGCTGTTGATGTGGGACTACTTGCATCTTTAGGAATTGCCAATATAGATGTGGTAAGAACCCTAAAAATAGCCGTGCTTTCTACAGGTGATGAGCTAATAGAACCTGGTCAGCCGCTTAAACAAGGCGCTATTTTTGAAAGCAACCGCGCTGTTATTATTAGTGCGCTACAACAAAAAAATATAGACGTGCTTGATTTAGGAATAATCCCTGATGACAAAGAACTCATTACTAATGCATTTTTGAAAGCGAACGAACTTGCCGATGCCGTAATAAGCTCAGGCGGTGTATCGGTTGGTGAAGCCGACTTTACAAAAGAAGTGCTCAACGAAATTGGCGAAATTCACTTTTGGAAAATAGCCATGAAACCAGGTAAACCTTTTGCCTTTGGTAAACTAGCTAACAGTTACTTTTTTGGCTTGCCAGGCAACCCTGTGTCGGCTGCTGTTACGTTTAATCAGTTAGTAGAGCCTGCACTGCAAAAGCTGTCGGGTCTTGGTGAAGTAAATCCTAAAATGCGCTTTAACGCTGTTACTACATCCGTTATTAAAAAGCGCCCTGGCAGAGCTGATTTTCAGCGCGGTACTGCAACAATTAACGAGCAAGGTGACTTGATGGTTGCTCCGTTTAATAAACAGGGTTCGGGTGTACTTTCGTCGCTTAGTAAAGCTAACTGTTTAATTGTAGTGCCGGCGCAAAGCGGCAATATCGAAAAAGGCGCAACAGTAAGTATTGAGTTGCTATAAAGCCTAAAATGCTACAGCTAACTGTACAATTTAGCTGTAGCAATGCTGCAAACCTTAAAATATTTTTATATTTAATGTTTGAATTAAACAATTTAACTTTTCGCTACGCCCTACAAACTCTTCTTTGCTTAATCTATTAACGCACTTCAGCGCGTTTTTAGTTGCAAAGTATCTATCATAACTTAGGCTTCTTTCGCATTTAACACTATACGTTGAGGGCCAAGAGCCACCTGCCCCCGTTGCTATGCCAACAACGTTACATGTAGCGTCTATATACTGCTCCCATGCTTTTATTTGTGCTTTAACTGCATCAACTTGGTAATCATCAGTTAGTTGTGGGTAAATTTCATCCATCATTTTACTGATTTTAGTTTTATATCTATTGCCCTCTAAATTATAAATATTGCCGGTGTGCATTGCACCGCCTTCTGGCCAACCATCAGCACTTTGTGCAAATGCGCCAAATGATGAAATAGCAAAAGCAAACACAATAATAATTTTGTTCATTTTTAAATCCCTTTAATACCAATCTGCTTATATATGGGGTCTATTTAACGTTAAGAAAATTACGCTAGAACTAGGCAAAAATTTTTGTATCTAGTTGTTCTAAATAAAAAATTTTTAACGAGGTTATAGTGCAATTTAATTCGTTAAATTGATCAAAGATTTATGCAGGTTGGTATAATAGTTAGACCAGATACCTGAAAAAAACACTCATAAAAAATGCCGCTGAGCTTAGCGGCATTATATTATTCAATAAGCTTCTAAAGAGGTCTATTTAAAAGCCAAATATTTTTAAGTGGAAAAACTTAGTCGCCACTGTATTTATAAATATCACAGCTAGAATGACAGGAATAAACGTTGAAAGTGAAAAGTTAACGTACTTTTCCATCAAGCTTCCCGCATAATTAGGCGAACCTAAGCTTAGCTCTTGCGTTAAGCGTGCTTTTTTCCAGCGATACATTACAAACAAACACACCATTAAGCCATTAAGCGGTAAAATTGTGTCGTAAAATACATCAACAATAATATCAAAAAAGCTCTTATTAACGCCGCCATAACTGGTGAACGAAGTAAGGCTGTCAATCATACCAAACGACATTGTACATAAAATAGTAAGTACACCGGTTGAAAGTGTAAGGATGCCCAATGCTTTTTTACGGCTAATACCTTTACGGTCACTTAAGGTTGCAGTCGGGACTTCTACTATTGAAACAAGTGAGGTAATTGCTGCAAAAAATACTAATAAAAAGAATGAGAACGCAACAATAGATGCACCTACATAGCCAATATCATTTTGCAGTGCTAATAAGATTTTAGGTAGGTATACAAAAATCATTGATACAGACGAGTCAGAAAGTGCAGCAGGGTCTGTATTTGGATCAAAACTAAATATAGCCGGTAGCACCATTAAACCAGCTACAAACGCAACAAGTGAGTCAGTAATAGCAACCATTTTAGCGCTACTTACAATGTCATCCTTTTTAGAAATATACGACGCGTAAGTCATTAAGATACCCATGCCCAAAGATAGCGAGAAAAACGCTTGGCTTAATGCGCCATTTAAGACACTTGCATTCATTTTAGAAAAATCAGGAATAATATAGTATTTAACACCGGCCATTGCGTTATCAAGCGTTAATACATAAATAACGAGGGCAAGCAGCATAACCAATAAGGCGGGCATTAAAAACTTAGCGGCTTTTTCTATGCCCTGCTTAACACCGCCTAATAAAATTAAGTTCACCATAATAACCACAACGGCCATATAACCAAACACAGTGTAACTATTAATAAAAACACCAAAGTGGTCGGGATCTGCTAATAAATCTAAATTACCTAGGCCTGTTTGCGTTAAATAGCCAAAAATCCACACCGTAATTACCATATAAAATACAGCAATCATAAATGGCGTAAGCACGGCTAAAAAGCCTGCAAACTTCCATTTTTTATCGTTATTAGACAATAGCTTATACGAACCAAGTGGATCTTTTTGAGCGTTACGACCCATTGCCATTTCAGCCATCATGACTGGTAAACAAATGAATACGACAAATAAAGCGTAAATTAATAAAAATGCGCCGCCGCCATTTTTAGTAGCAGAAACCGGAAAGCCAACTAAATTACCAATACCAACAGCCGAACCTGCCGCCGCTAATATGAATCCGAGACGGGAACTAAATCGTTCTCTATTTTCGCTCATGCTTGAAACCTTTTTATTATTTTGTATATTTCAGCGACTCTACCAGTGTTACACAGAGATTTTCAAGCAATTACAGTGTAAAAATAAAATCGATGTGTAAACCTGTGTAAATACGCTTTTAATTCACCAATTTTCAACGCTGTGGTAGTATTGCGTTAATCAAATTTAACAATTTTTATGAGATTACTTATGTTGTACATGATTCACTCAACAGACGTTGAAAATAGCTTAGAGCTCAGAAAAGCAGCACGCCCGGCACATTTAGCACGCCTTAGTGAGCTTGATTCTCAAAATCGTTTACTTACCGCAGGTCCGTTTCCGGCAGTCGATAGTGAAGATCCTCAAGAAGCAGGTTTTACCGGTTCATTAGTTGTAGCTGAGTTTGAGTCAATTGAAGCCGCTCGAGAATGGGCAGCAGCTGACCCTTACGTTGCCGCTGGCATCTATGAAAATACAGTTGTTAAACCTTTCAAAAAAGTGTTCCCTGCTTAAAAGTGTATTAAACCCTAAGAGCGTGCGTTGCACTGTAATTCAGGGTTTGTTCACAAGATTTTAATTAAAATTACTGAGATAAAAGCGAATTTAGCGTTTTTACTTGAATTTTAGTAACTTAGTTAATTAAACTAAGTGGGTCTGGTCTAGGAGTTTTCCATTATGCGCGTATTATTAAGCCTCGGTTTTATTGCTTGTGTTAGCTTAGCTAACTTTGCTCAAGCAGCGACGGCCACCCAAGCATCTCATGCTGAGGTGGACAAAAAGAAAGCCGTAATACTTGCAAAGAAAACAATAGGCGGTAAGACCTTAAAAATTACCGAAAAAACAGATTTTTATACCGTACGAATACTCAAATCTGACGGCCACGTCGTTGATTTACATATAAATAAAAAAACCGGCGAAGTGAAAAAGGATTAACAAATGCGAATTTTAGTTATTGAAGACGATTTACATTTAGCAGATAACCTACGTAATGCTTTAGAAAAAGAACGTTACAGCGTGGATTTATGTCACGATGGTGAAGCAGGTCTTTTCCACATTACAGAATACCCGCTTGATATGGCCGTAGTTGATTTAGGTTTACCTAAAATAGACGGTATTGAGCTAATCAATAAAGCACGAGCACAAGGCATTACTATTCCTATTTTAATCTTAACAGCGCGCGATCGCTGGCAGGATAAAGTAGAAGGTTTAGATGCAGGTGCTGATGACTACCTCACCAAACCATTTCATGTTGAAGAACTTATTGCACGTTGTAATGCATTAATTCGTCGCAGTGCTGGTAAAGCAAATCCAGAAATGACTGCGGGCCCAATTAAAATTCATACACGTTCACAACAAGTATGGGTTGATGATAAAGAGCTTAGCCTTACAGCTTACGAATATAAAGTACTTGAATACTTAATGGTAAATCCGCAAAAAGTAATTTCTAAATCAGAACTTACTGAGCATATTTACGACCAAGATTTCGACCTTGATTCAAACGTAATTGAAGTATTTGTACTACGTTTGCGTAAAAAGCTTGACCCTGATGGTGTGCTAAACCCAGTAGAGACACTACGTGGGCGTGGTTACAGGCTTAAAAGCCAGTGGTAATACCGCAAATATCGTTAAAAATAAGGCAAGGATTTATCCTTGTCTTTGTTTTATTAGTCGCGCTCCCTATCTTATTTTATTCAATTGGCAAAGCGTATTACGCTTCACTTGTTGATGCGACAGAAAAAACTCTCGAAGCACAGCTTTACTCGCTAATATCTGAAGTCGACTTTACTGAGCATGGTATTATTATGCCCAGCACTATTTTAGCGCCTGAGTTAAACAGATTAAATTCAGATACCTACGCAATGATTTACCGCGATGATGATCCTGTTTGGAACTCAGAATCGGCTGTAAACTTAAACTATGTACCTCAACAAATAGAAACCAAAGCCGGTGCTGCCGATTTCAGGCGCGTGGAGTATAATAACACCGCGTACTGGCAACTTAGCCTGACTGTAATTTTAAATAACATAGATCAATCAGAACAAGCTCGCTTTATATTAGTTAAACGTAATGACGCTCTACTTCGTTTAATGGATGGTTTTAAGCAAACCCTTGTAGATTGGATGTTTATAATGGGCATTGCAATTGCAGGCTTGATGGCGATTGGTTTTATTTGGAGCGCTCGCCCACTCCAACGACTCGATAAAGAAATAAAAGCAATTGAATCGGGTGATATTCAAGAAATTAAAGGCCTCTACCCTGTAGAACTGCAAACAATAAAAGCAGACCTAAATTTGCTACTTGAGTCGCAACAACGCCAAAAAGAGCGCTACAGAGCCTCATTAAGCGACCTTGCTCATGCACTTAAAACACCGCTTGCGGTACTTAAATCAAGTCCATTGGCAAACGATGCCGATGCACAAGAACAACTCGACCGAATTAATGTGATGATCGAGCACCAATTAAAGCGTGCTGCAACCGGCGCATCAGACACTTGGAAAAAACAAACACCTATTAAGCCAGTACTCGATTCAATACTCAGTGCTATGGCAAAAGTGTACCGTGATAAAGATATTATTTTTACCTGCACCGTAACCGAAAAAGATTACTTTTTAGGTGACCAAACAGATTTAATGGAACTACTTGGCAATCTGATTGATAACGCCTGTAAAGCGTGTCGCTCACAAGTAGCAATACAAGTTATTCAAAGCAAAACTTTGTGTATTGGAATTAGCGATGATGGCCCTGGCGTACCAGAGGACAAACGTGAATCTCTACTTACACGGGGTACTCGTCTGGATACATACGAAAGCGGACACGGCGTAGGGATGGCAATTGTATCTGACTTGGTTAAGTCCTATCGCGGTACACTTACCATTACAGAAGCTGATAACTTAGGCGGCGCTCAATTTATTTTAGAGTTTAATTACAATGACAAAAAGTAACTATTTATTAAAACTAACTGCCATTGTGTTATTTGCTTCAAGCCAATATAGCTTTGCAGATGAAGCATGTACTTTAGCCGCTAAAGCAACAACCGATGAAGCTAAGCGATATATTCAATGCCTAGATAGCCAAATTGATAAAGCAAAACAAGCACAAGGTAGTTGGATACAAAAGCGTAAATATGAGCTAACTAAATCACAAGAAAGCACAGGCAATACGCAAGTACTGCCGTTATTCATGCGCAGCATTAAAAATAACGAAAAGTACCTTGAGAGCGCCTGCCAATGGCGTTACTTAATAAAACTTCCTAATGCGACAACCGCAGCCATTAGCTATAAACAGTGTGAAATTGAGCTTATAAATCAATTTACAGAATCACTAAAACACCCATTTTGACGTAACTTAAGCACACTAAACTAGTTACGTTTATTTACTCACTCCCTTTAGCTTACTTGACAATTTATTCATATCAAAACAAACTACCTACTAGGGCGTGTTGATCTTTGTGGTATGAAAAACAAACAGCATGAAGATAAGGTATAATTGAATTCGCCAGAAAACTTT